>DASYEA010000200.1:0-1611 GCA_036499265.1 Schlesneria sp.
TACGCAAGACGGCAGATCGCGTCGGTGCCGAAGCAGTGGACTATCGGCAGATGCATGCGGTCGATCGAATCTGGCCGACATCCGAAAGATTGCTGGTCTGCGTCGGCCCCAGCCCAATGTCCGCCCGACTGATTCGAGCCAGTCGGCGCATGGCGACTAGCCTGCGAGCTCCGTGGATCGCCCTGCATGTGGAACTGGATACTCACCACCAACTGAGCGTCGAAGATCAACGGCGACTCGATTCGAATTTGAAGCTGGCCGAAGAACTGGGGGCGACTGTCACCACCATTCCCGGCCATGCGTTCGCACCTGTCGTCATCGACTACTGTCATCGCCAGAACGTCACACGCATTATCGCGGGCAAGCCGCTCCATCCTCGCTGGCGAGACTTATGGCGAGGCTCCTTCGTTTCGGAACTGATCCGCGAAAGCGGCGACATTGATGTCTACGTGATTAGCGGGGACGTTGTTGCGGACGGTCCGTCGCCAAAAACACCGATGACGCGCCAGCCCCGTACGTGGCGGCCTTACTTCTGGTCGATGTTGGTCGTGCTGGTTTGCACGTTGATCTCACTAGGTCTGGCACCACTGTTTGAGCCGACGAACCTGGTGATGGTGTACCTTGCGGGAGTCGTCGTCGTCGCCTTAACTCAAGGTCGTGGTCCTTCCATCCTGGCCACGTTTCTGGGAGTGGCCACGTTTGACCTGTTGTTTGTGGCCCCCTACGGAACCTTCGTCGTCAAAGATTCGCAGTACCTGCTGACGTTTACCGTAATGATGCTGACCGGCCTGATCATCAGTGAGCTGACGGCCCGAGTCCGTTTGCATTCGCAGCGACAGTGGGAACGCGAGCAGCGCACGGCAGCACTGTATGCTCTGAGCAAGGAACTGTCGTCATTGCCAACTCGAGATGCGGTCTTCGAAAAGAGTCGCCGGATGATCCAGCAGGCGTTGGACGTCGATGTCTGGATTATCGGTCGCGAAACGATCCTTGAGGGGGGGACTACCGATTGGGTCGCAGAAACTCTTCCACCCTCTGATCGAGGTGTCGTTCGCTGGGTTCTGGAGAATAGTCGTGCCGCCGGTCGCGGAACCGACACGCTGCCGGGCACGGCATCAACTTATCTACCGCTGACAGTCAGCAGTGGAGTCCTCGGCGTGCTCGGCGTCCGACCCAAGTCGGAAACGCCGTTGGGGTTCACACAACGTGACCTGCTGCAAGCGTTCGCCGCTCAAGTGGCCGGGGCTCTCGAACGATGCAGCTTGGCGGAACTGGCTGAAAAGACGCGGCTGCAGATCCAGACCGAGCGACTTCGCAATTCACTCTTGAGCACGGTCTCACACGATTTGCGAACCCCGCTGGCCACAATCACAGGTGCGGCGAGTGCGATTGCGATTCAGACGACGTTGAATGATTCTCAGCGTCGGGAACTGGCCGATTCGATCGTGGATGAATCCGATCGACTGAATCGCCTGGTGGGAAATCTGCTTGATTTGACCCGTCTGGAAGCCAACGCGATCGACCTCCACAAGGAACTGCAACCGATCGAAGAGGTGATCGGCGTCGCCATTGGTCGCACCGAACGTCTGCTGCGAGACCACAAGGTTTCTT
>DASYEA010000201.1:0-3639 GCA_036499265.1 Schlesneria sp.
CGCAATGGTCTCCTTCGGCTCCCATCATTTCGGGCAGCGTCGTTGTCTACACGCCGCCGGAAGAACCGATTGTCCTCGCGCTGAATCTGCTGGATGGTCGCCGCCTGTGGGAGAAGCCCAAGGAAACGGGCATGTACCTGGCAGGTGTCTTCGCAGATCGTGTGGTCATGGTGAGTCGATCGGAGATCGCCGCCTTCAATCTCAGCACCGGCAAACAACTCTGGACACTTCCTCTCGGCGAAGCTCATCCATCCGGACGCGGACAAGCTGTAGGCGATCAATATTATTTGCCGTTGAGTGATGGCGAATTGAGGATCGTCGACCTGAAATCGGGCCAAGAGATTTCTCGTTCGTACGTTCCGATGACGCATCCGCCACTGGGAAATCTGGCGATGCATCGCGGCAAACTAGTCGCCTTGGGGCCGCAGGGACTGGTCGGCTTCGGACAGCGCGATGCCGTAATGGCCGAGATCCAACGCCGCAAGCTGCAGAAGCCCGATGACGCGTGGGCGATGTTGCGAGAAGCTGAAATACACTTGCTCAATCGAGATCATGCGGCCGCGCTGCCGCTGCTTTTGAAAGACAACAATGCAGGACTGTCCGAGGACGAACTGAGCCGTCGCCACGCGGAAGCGATCGAGTGCCTGGCAGCGGTCATTCGACAGGATCCGAAGTCGCATGACACAGAACTCGCAGCATTAGGTCGTCTGGCCGAAACCGAATCTGAAAAGCGTTTGCATCAGGAATTGACCGCCGATCATCTCGTCGCCCAAGCCAAATTCTTGGAGGCCTTCGAAGTTCTGTGGTCATTGCGCGAAGGAGCGAGTGCCGACGTGCTGGTGACACGCAGCGACAACTCACAGGTCTCGATGTCACCCAAGGTCTGGCTGGCGAGCCGACTGTCTGAATTGTGGTCCTCAGCCGTGGGCAAGGACCGGGAAGATGTCGATCGACGCATCGCTGAAATCATTGCGAGTGCCAGTTCGGCGAACGACAGTTCCCGGCAGTTGATCGGAACATTGCTGCGGTTTCATCCTGCCGCAACATCTCTTCAAGAGGGGCTGATCGAAGATCTCGCCAAGGCCGGAGACTTCGCCGGGGCTCAGTTCGATCTGATGAAGATCGCGGCTGGTTCCGACAGGGCCGCGGCGGCGCAGGCTACGGAACGGCTCGCACGGCTCATGGAGCAATTTCAACAGCCTGCCGATGCCGCATATTACTACCAGCTACTGGACAGTGAATATGGTGACGTGACCTTAAGCGAAGGTGTCACGGGCGCGGAACTCGTGACGCGGTTGAAGTCCGAAGGAAAGATCTCGTCGATCACAAAGCCGCGCGCTGCCGCATGGGACGAACGTCCCTTAGAGCTTGTCCAGGGGCCGGTTCAATACATGCCTCCCGCACAGGAGATCGCGAGTCGGACCGCGCTTCCTTACTTCGAGCCATTGATGGTCGAAGTCCAGTTGCAAGAGCAGCGACTGGCGTTTGAGCAATTGACCAATGGCCAGTTTTCGTGGCTGGTTCCACTACGAAGCAGCCCTCGCAATCAAGGCGACGGTTATGCCGCCGCCGCGTTTCTGGGACATCAGATCGCGCTCATCAACCGAGACATGCTGCATGTCGTTTCGCCTATCGAAAAGCGATTGCTGTGGACGAAGGCGCTCGATGATTCGGGGGAGGGAGGGCCATTCTGGCGGCATGCTTCACGGCCACCGACACCACCGATGGTGACGGCCAGCCGTAACCCAGAGCAGTTTGGTTTGCTGCAACAGGCCGGCTTTACCGGACGACTCGCCGTGGCCGAGCCTAACTACATCACGGTCTTCGGACGCCGGTCGATCTCAATCCTGGATCCGCGAACTGGCGAACGATTGTGGCGTAAAGAGGGAATCCCTCAATTCGCACAGGTCGTGGGGAATCGCGACATGGTTTGCGTCGTCCCGCAGAACCGAACACAAGCGGAGGCCTATCGAGCATGGGATGGCAAAGCTGTAAAAATCGACGACTTGGGAACGATGCTCGGGAATGCGATCCAGATGCGCGGCAATTCGATTCTGCTGTTGGAAGCGGGATCAACATTGCGATCCTGGTGGCCGACTGCACCGAAGACCGTTCTCCGGCTGCATCAAACGCTGTCCGGTGAAGACCTCTGGAAGGTCGAATTCCCTCCCAACGCGCTGGTGACTCAGCTCGACGAAAACGAGTTACTGGTCGTCCCACGTGATGGCAAAGCGGAACGAGTCGATGTCGCCTCCGGAAAACGAACCGCTTTGGAACCCATCGCTGCCGACGATATGAAGGGACGTCGCATCGAGTCGTATGGCTTGACCGATGATGATCGAATTTATTTCGTCGCCAACGTGCTGGATTCAACCGGCTTTCATCACTATGGCGAAAGCCTTCCCTCGGTCAGAGCCAACGGGATCATCATCGCCTGGAATCGATCCGACGGCAAAATTGCCTGGCGTCAGGAAGTCAAGAACCAGAACCTGGTCGTCGACCGATTCCGTTCGGTCCCCGTCATGCTCTTTGTCACGCGTAGCTGGCAGCAAAAAGGAAATGTCAGCTTCGGAACGCTGAGCGTGCTGGCGATCCACAAGCAGACGGGCAAGATCCTGCACAATTCGACCTCACCTTCGATGTACAGCGGGTTCCATAGCTTGGACGTGAACTTGTCGGAACCGTCGATTGAATTGAAATCGTACAACCTGCGAATGCGACTGGTCCCCACAAACGGCCCCGTCGCTGAGGCCAAGCCAGCCGACGCCTCCGAACCGACGAAGAACAACTAAATGAGCATGCGCGATTCTGCATGCGAGAAACATCATTTCGAGTGCCACTGGCGACGGCTTTGCTTTGCCAGTGTCTTGCCGATGTGTTGACGAGTAAACAATGCGTGGTGACATTGGATGTCGCACACGCTCGTCACCCGATCAGAGCGATTGCAGCGACGCGAAGACACTGGTGGCCCAGAGCTGCCATCAGTGCCACTCAACCTCTATTCCAAAACGAGCAGAATTGCGCACAGACATTTAGTGCCATCTCAGAGTTGAACTATGAGGCACCGACGATGAATGCCCAGTTCGATTATCGGTCTTCGCGAAATCTTCGTGGCTTCTGAACATTCATTACACGAACGATCGCAACAGTCTGCGGGCGTCCTAATTACCTGCGTCTCAGTTGTTCGGCTCATTGGAGACATGCCGCATGATCCATCGAAAAAACGTCCTGGCATCGATTGGAACTCTCAGCATTCTCTCTGTTGCGATCGGGATGCATGCCGCCAGCCAATTCAGTGCAAATTCCGGAAGCGGAGCCGCGGCTGAAGCCATCGCGCTCAACTCTACAAATTTCGATGACTTCGCCGTGACAGGTAAAGAAGCCGATGCCATCTACGGCGACGTGATGCTCAGAAACGGCTTTCTGTCCGCCATCATTGCCCAGCCGCTCGCCAGTCGGCACGCCAACATGACGACGAAAGATGTCGCCGGAGCGTTAATTGACTTCAGCACACGCGGCACGACGGGGGCCGACCAGCTTGCCGCCTTCTACCCCGGTCGAAAAGCATTTCCGTATCGCCATCTTTCACTGCGAACGCCTGCTGGCGAGACGATTCCGGCCGACGGACATGGAGCCGTC
>DASYEA010000202.1:0-7602 GCA_036499265.1 Schlesneria sp.
GTTCCGTGAACCGATTCTGTCCGGAAGCTGTCCGGGATGAAATAGGAATCGTGCTCGACCTCCGGAAACTGACATGATTGAAGAACTGCGCACTGCGATCCTGGAACTGCTGGACGGACGCCACCTTTCGATCGAAACCATGCGTGCGGCGGTCGGGGCCATCATGGATGGGCGGTCTACCGAGGTCGAGATCGCGGCGTTGCTGACCGCGTTGCGATGTCACGGCGAATCGATCGCAGAACTGGTTGGGGCCGCTCAGGCGATGCGCGAGCGGGCCAGCTTGATTCCTTGTCGAACCGACAATCTACTCGATACCTGCGGCACCGGTGGCGATGCCTTGCACACATTCAATATCAGCACGGCCGCTGCGCTGGTCGCGGCCGCCGCTGGTCAACCTGTGGCGAAACATGGAAACCGCAGCGTCTCCAGCAGCAGTGGATCAGCCGATGTGCTGGAAGCGTTGGGGGTCAATCTGCAACTCACACCTGCTCAGGTCGCCGATTGCGTCGATCAGATCGGCATCGGCTTCTGCTTCGCACCGCTACTGCATCAGGCGATGAAATACGCCGCCCCGGTCAGAAAGCAACTCGGCTTCCGCACGATCTTCAACATGCTCGGCCCACTCACCAATCCCGCGCAAGCCGCCTACCAACTGGTGGGAGCCAGCCGGATCGCATCTGCCGAGAAGCTGGCGAACGCGTTGCATCAACTCGGTGCGGGGCGAGTTCTTGTCGTTTGCGGCAACGATGAATTGGACGAAGTCAGCCTGTGGGGCGAAACGACAGTCTTCGAAGTCTCGACGAGCGGCGTACAGCGTCATACGTGGACCACGCTGACGTTGGGCCTGCCAACGTGTCGCGTGGAGGACCTCAAAGTCTCGACCGCCGCGGAGAGTGCCGCCTTGATCCGCCGCGTCCTGGCGGGTGAGCAAGGTGGCCCTCGAGACATCGTCGTGGCCAATGCCGGTGCCGCGCTGTTCGCCGCAAACCGAGCGGCCACGATTCACGAAGCGGTCACGCTGGCATCTGCCGCCATCACCGACGGCCGAGCCGCTCGACTTTGTGAGCGGCTGATCGAATTCACGCAGCCGAAGGTGTGAACACGATCGTTCGGTCTGAAAAGGCCTGAAAGGCCGCAATAAGCCAGCCCAGGGCAGAGTGAAGGGGCAAGGCCCCGTAGCGTCGCCCTGGGTCAGGAGTGATCAGTGCCCTCAAGCCCTAAAGGGGCGAAACACGCCTCGTCACGTGATATGTGGTCCACGACGAAGGTGACGTGCGATCAGTTCCAGACAATTATTTCGCCCTTTCAGGGCTTTGGGCTTCTCAATAATTCAACCCAGGGCGGCGCTACGAGGCTTCGCCTCTCCGCTCTGCCCTGGGCTGGGTTATTGCGGCCCTTCAGGCCTTTCCGAACGAGAACTCGGAATCGTTACGAGCTCTGGGTAGCATGGAGGCACCCATAAGGCAACGAGCCGGAGCACCGCCGCTTACGAAGCCTGCCGCATCCGCAGCGTTGGCTTCTCGAGGGTGACCACGGTATTCGGTGGTACGCTTTCATAGACCGAGGCACTGGCCCCGATGACCGAGTTTCGGCCAATCGTTGTCGTGCCGCCCAGCACGGTTGCGTTGGCGTAGATCACGACATTTTCTTCGATCGTGGGATGCCGCTTCGAGGTGCGGACGAGGTTTCCTTCGTCGTCCTTTGTGAAGCTTAAGGCCCCCAGGGTGACACCTTGATAGAGCTTCACACCTGATGCGATCTCGGTCGTGGCACCGATGACGACACCCGTTCCATGATCGATGAAGAACGATGGGCCGATTGTCGCGCCGGGATGAATGTCGATCCCTGTGCGACCATGCGCCCATTCGGACAGCATGCGCGGGATCAGCGGAACATTCAGCTTGTGAAGCTCATGCGCCAAGCGATAGATCGTGATCGCTTCCAGGCCGGGATAGCAGAAGATGATTTCATCCAGGCTACCGGCCGCGGGGTCACCGTCGTAGGCCGCCTGCACATCGGTCGCCAGCAGTCGGCGGACATCGGGGAGGCGCTGCAGAAACTGAATCGCCTTTTCCTGACCTGATGCTTCGAAGTCTGGTTGAAGCTCACCGCAGGCAATCTGATTCTTGCGACGGAAGTCGTGACGCAGAGCGCGCGTGATCTGTTGAGTCAGTCGATCATGCAGACCGTCGATCAAGTCGCCGACGTGATACGTCACGTTGCCAAAGTGCAAATTCTGCCGCTTGCGATAGCCGGGATAGAGAATCTCTTTCAGCGTCTCGGCAATCTCAACCACCGTATCGACGCTGGGCAACGGGCAGTGTCCCAGATGATTGATTGTGGCGATGTCGTGATACGTGTCGACGATGCGATCCGTCAAATCGGGAAGCAGATCTTTCAGTCGAATGTCTGTCGCCATGATCCATACCTTCCACGAAACCGTCTGCTCACAGGACGCACCATTGCAATCGGCTCACGACCGCACCGGCTGTATGGAATCCGACAATCCAGATCACACGCCGGTTCGGTGCAGCCAGCAAAGTCGACCGCACCGTCAAATCTTAACGTCCTGAGCGGCAAAGTGACCTGCCACTCGCGTTTTGGCCATCGAATTTCCGCAGGATCGTCCTTGGATCAGTATCGGCCAGATCGAGTCTGCGGGCAGCGGGGATGACTTTGGATTCGTTTCGCCCCGTGGTCGATTCCCATCAGGTTGCGGGCCACTCTTGGCGTGACGTAGCACTAGTGCGTGATGCACTTATGTCTCGCGTTGCGGCATGGGTTAGACCAAATGGCTTTCCGTCCGCGGGACGCCACAGTTAGGTGCACTGCGATCCTACAAGGTTCGTCGGGATGACGTTTCGCCATCTGCTCGTCGATGCGTTTATGCCACCGGAAAGTTCCGAGCCTCACTACTGGTTCGAGACTCGTAAGCCATTCTGTAACCTGGTGTTCCTGCTTCCCTTGCTGCTGGCCTACGAACTGGGCGTGCTGCTGATCGGGGGGGCAGAATCAGATTCGTTCCGCAACGGGGCCGATGCCTGGATGCGGCAGTTCCTGCTGAACCTGGGTATCGATTTAATCTGGATCCTGCCATTCTCGCTGATCGCGGCTCTGCTGGTTTGGCAATGGGCCAGCCGCCAACCGTGGCGAACATCGTGGGATACACTCGGCGGCATGATTGCCGAGAGCCTGCTGTTTGCCTTCGCGCTGATCCTGATGGGGCAAGCTGTCGACTCGTGCTTCCGCCAATCACCGGCCAATCTGCTGGTCGTTGAAGGAACAAGTTGGGCATCCAGCGTCCTGGTTCGATCGGTCACGTTCCTGGGTGCGGGTATCTACGAAGAGTTCCTGTTTCGGCTGTGTCTGATTCCCGTCACGTATGCCGCTTTTCGGGCTCTGTTGATTCCTCATCGCTGGTCGATGGGTGCGACGATCGTGATGACCAGCCTGGTCTTTTCACTGGCGCACTACCTCGGTTCGCCTGACCAAGGCTATTCATTCACGATGCTGACCGATGCGATCTACCGCATTCAGACGACGCGATCGCTTTGGTTCAGTTTCGTGTTCCGGACACTGGCTGGCATCGTCTTCGCCACGCTGTTCTTCCTGCGCGGCTTCGGAATCGCCGTCGGCGCCCATGCCGCCTACGATGTCATCGTCGGGGCCGTGCTGATCTCTGAGTTGTAATGCAGAGTTAGCCACGGATGAACACCGATGAAACACGGATTAGCAGCCAAGAATAAGATCTGGTTGGAGTCTGATTCACCTTCCCGGTTGTTCGCGTCCGGATATCTACTTGGTTGGGAACAGGACGTCAATAAGTCACGATCTTGATCCACTCCCATTTCTTGATTCTTATCCGTGTTTCATCTGTGTCCATCCGTGGCCACTCTTCTCGATGGACTTCACTCGTCAGACTTAGTTGAATCTGCGCAGGTCGATTGAGAATCAGGGTGGTGATTCGAAAGGTGACAGCCATGAGACGCGCATTCGAGTTGGGTTGTGTAGTCTGGTGTTTGACTTCGGGACTGTTGTTCGCAGCGGACTGGAAAGCGCAGCCGTCTCCGCTGACAACGAAGTGGGCGGCGGATGTGAAGCCGGAAGCGCCGCACCCTGAATACCCTCGACCGCAGTTGGTGCGTGAGCACTGGATGAACTTGAATGGGCTGTGGGAATACGCCATTCGCCCCAAGGCCGACACCACGCCTCCCGAAAAGTGGGACGGACACCTGCTGGTCCCCTTCCCTGTCGAATCGTCTCTGTCTGGCGTGATGAAGCTGGTCGGACCTGATCAGGCGTTGTGGTATCGCCGTAGCGTGACGATTCCGAAGGAGAAGGCCTGGACCGGCAAGAACGTCCTGATGAACTTCGGAGCCGTCGATTGGGAAACCACGGTGTGGGTCAACGGTGACAAAGTCGGTGAGCATCGTGGAGGATACGATCCGTTCACGTTCAATATCACGAGCGCGCTGGCCAAGAAACAGGATTCCAGCGAAATCATTGTCCGCGTGTGGGACGGATCCGATGCGGGATACCAGGCTCGCGGCAAGCAGGTCCGCAAGCCAGGCGGGATCTTCTACACACCGACGACGGGGATCTGGCAAACGGTCTGGATCGAACCGGTCGGTAGCGCCTATGTGACCTCCGTCGTTGGACGCGCCTTAGATTTGGAAAAAGGGCAGGCGGAGATCGATGTTCAACTTCTGGCGGTCGGCAAAGCCGGGAAGTCGGAAAGCGAGATCGCGGTTATTGATCCTGATGGAAAACGACGCATTGTAGGTGGCGGAGGTCTAACTCGAAACCCCTCCTCCAACTTAGTTGAGACGGACTATCTTCCCGCCCGCAGGGGAGTCAGTACAACCGGCTTCGACAAGAAATGGACTCCGGACACACCTCAACTATACAAGATCGAACACACCGAGAAATTAAATGGCGAAGTGGTCGACCGGGTGACCAGTTACTTCGCGATGCGAACGATTTCCCTAGGTAAGGATGAAAAGGGAATCAACCGCCTGCTGCTCAATGGCAAGTTTGTCTTCCAATACGGACCGCTCGATCAGGGATTCTGGCCCGACGGGTTGTACACCGCTCCCACTGACGAGGCCCTGAAATTCGACATCGAGATCACCAAGCAGTACGGCTTCAACATGATCCGCAAGCATGTGAAGGTCGAGCCCGCGCGGTGGTATTACCATTGTGACAAGCTGGGAATGCTCGTCTGGCAGGACATGCCCAGCGGCGATCGCTTCATCGGCCCGAATGACCCGGACATCCAACGCTCACCTGAATCGACCGCTCAGTTCGAAACAGAGTGGAAAGCCATCATGGACGCTCTACGGCCATTCCCCTGCATCGTGATGTGGGTTCCCTTCAATGAAGGTTGGGGACAGTTTGATACCGCGAGAATCGTCGAGCTCACGCGTAAGCATGATCCCACTCGACTGGTCGACAATGCCAGCGGATGGTCAGATCGAGATGTCGGCGATGTGCACGACCTGCATGTCTATCCCGGTCCAGCTTCACCGCCACCAACTGACAAGCGAGCCGCGGTCCTGGGCGAATTCGGCGGTCTTGGCTTGCCACTGGAAGGTCACACCTGGCAGGGGAAAGAGAACTGGGGCTACCGCAGCTTTCCAGATCAGCCATCACTGACCGCCGCCTACCTCGATCTGATCGAGCACCTGCGTCCGCTGATCGGTTCACCGGGACTCTCGGCGGCGGTCTACACGCAGACCACCGATGTCGAGACTGAAGTGAATGGCCTGATGACCTACGATCGCAAAGTGATGAAGATTCCGGTGGATGTCGCGGCGAAGGCTCACAAGGCTCTTTATTTGCCGCCCCCAACAGTGACCCCCCTGGTGGCCACCTCACAGAAAGAAGCACAGACCTGGAAGTTCACCACAGAGAAGCCGACAGACGGTTGGGAGAAGCCTGGCTTCGACGATGCTGCGTGGAAGGCCGCTCCGGGCGGATTCGGCGAACGATCCACGCCGGGCTCGGTCGTACGAACCGATTGGAAGACGAACGACATCTGGCTGCGACGATCGTTCGACCTGAAAGAGAAACCGACCGGCGAACTGCGGTTTTATGTCCATCACGACGAAGACTGCGAGATCTACCTGAATGGCGTCCTGGCCGCCAAGATGACGGGGTGGACGACGGATTATCGCTCGTTCCGGATGACTCCCGAATCGATCGCCACCTTGAAAGCGGGCTCCAATCTGCTATCTGTCCACTGCCTGCAAAAATCGGGTGGCCAGTACATCGATGTCGGACTGCTGGAAGTCACGGAATCGAAGTAGACAAGAAATGAGTTTTAGCCACGGATGGACACCGATGAAACACGGATCAAGGCAATAAAAACGGGAGAGATGTGGAAGAGGATCACGCCAGCGATCAATCCACCTGCATCTTCAAGTTCAGCTCCTTAATCTGTGTTGATCAGTGTCAATCCGTGGCTAGATTCTTCACGGTTTACTTTTCCAGTCATGTGGTCACGGCATCGATGTCGGACTGCTGGAGGTCACGGAGTCGAAGTAGAACGCCAAAACGGGGTAATTCGCACTAAGTTAGTGGGTAATATTGACACCGGCGGTCTCGGCAGGCAATGTCTGCGATCTAACTTCGTGCGCTGCGGCTTGGTTTTCTACGGAAAGTGACATCAATGGGTTGGGAAGCAGTCCTGGTCATGGTCGTCGTGGTCGTGATGGTGGTGGCCCTCGCCATGGAATGGGCGGCCCCCGATTTACTCACGCTGGGTTGCTTGTTGACCCTGGTCAGTTGCCAGGCGGTCTTCGGTTCGAGCAAGTTGCCGGACGTGAACATCGCTTTTCGCGGCTTCAGCAGTCCGTCACTGATCACGGTCGGTGTGCTGTTCGTGATCGTCACCGGACTGATGCAAACGGGCGCGATGAGCATGCTCACGGATCGGCTGGTGGGACGGCCGCGAACCGTGCTGAGTGCCCAGATGCGACTGCTGTTTCCGGTCACGTTCCTGAGTGCGTTCCTGAACAACACGCCGATCGTTGCGATGTTCATGCCTGTCGTGGATGACATCTGCAAGCGGACGCGCATCAGTCCGTCCAAGCTGTACATGCCGATGGCCTTCGCGGCCACGTTCGGCGGTGTCTGTACCCTGATCGGGACCAGCACGAACCTGGTCGTCAAAGGGGCCATGGAAAAGGCGGGACTGCCGCCGATGGGCTTCTTCGACATCACATGGATTGGCCTTCCCTGCGCCTTGGGCGGCGTGATTTTCATCCTGCTGGCCAGTCAAAAACTGCTGCCTGATCGTAAGCCCGCCCTTAGCCTGAGTGACGATTTGCGACAGTACACAGTCGAGATGCTGGTGCAGGCGGGCGGGCCGCTGGTCAATGTGTCCATCCGCGCCGCGGGACTGCGGAGCCTGCCCGGTCTGTATCTGGCTGAAATTGAACGGAATGGAGAAATCCTGGCAGCGGTTGGCCCGAGCGAACATCTGCAGGCCAACGATCGGTTGGTGTTCGTCGGCATCATCGAATCCGTGGTCGACCTACGGAAGACGCGCGGTCTGGTTCCAGCAACCGATCAGGTTTCCAAACTCAGCGTCCCCACCTC
>DASYEA010000203.1:0-4596 GCA_036499265.1 Schlesneria sp.
ATTGTGAACGTTCTGCATGCGTATAGAAGCCACGTAATGACCTGATCTCTATCCTCCCGCAATCCCGAATTGCCGAAGATCGAAACGGCCGATGTTTGCTTCTCCTGTCGGCTTCAAATCGGCGACCGAGATGTGTGGGGAAGCTGGTGCAGGGGCGGTATTGCATGGGTGAAGGTTCGGGCATTCCAAGTCGCGAGTGACATCGAACAAGCTGATACGTTGTTGCGAACAGTGGGTGGTTGTCGCAGAGTTTGGGATGGTCACTTCAAACCAGATCGGTTGCCCGATTCTGATTGGTGTGTCGCAGACGCGGCAGTCCGCTTTGCGAGGGAACTCGTCTCCTGGCTTCCGAACCCAGGCCCATTCTCCGGGGCCATCCCCTGTAACCCAGCCTTGATCGATGAATTGGTTCTCAAAGAAACCAAGCTGGCAAACGTCGTCATCTCCCTGCAGCCTTGCCGGTGTACGGCTCGGACCAATGGAAGTCCTGCTTATAGGATGGAGGTCTTGCTCTTCGCTGGCTGATCCATCATCCGGCATCCTTCCGAAGCGGGTGACGCGTGAACCTTGCAGGTAAGGGAGGACATACGCGTCGGCCCACCATCCTCTATCGGATCGGACAGAAAGGCAGACGGCCGCTTCCCAGTAATCCGACGAAGCGCCTGGGTAGGAATTGTGGCAACAGACTCGAGCGGTTGCTGACGCACTAATGAAGTCCGGGAAATCTTCGATCCAATAGCGTCCGATCTGAATAGATCCTTCCGTGACCTTCGCGAGTTCACTGACGAGATCGTTTAGGCAATCAAGCCATTGTGATTCGCTTCGGCCACGTGGATTCGCCTTGATTAGGTTCGCGATCGATGGAGGCATGGGAACTGACAGATTTTACCAAAAGCAGAATCCCTACTTCGCCACCGAGAACTTGTGCACAGTCGTCTGCGTGTAGGTCTCACCTGGATTCAGGCGGGTGGTTGGGAATTCGGGACGATTCGGTGAATCGGGGTAGTGTTGGGCTTCCAGGCAGAAGGCTCCATGCTTGGGGGCGTTGCCGGTCTTGGCGTTTCCTTCTAGGAAGTTGCCCGTATAGAACTGGATGCCGGGTTCGGTCGTGGAGATCTCCATGACTCGGCCGGACTTGGGTTCGACGATCTTGGCGGCAGGTCGCAGTTCGCCGATCTTTCCATCGACCACATAGCAGTGATCGTAGCCGCCGGAGCCGTTGACAGGTTGTTCGATCCGTTCGCCAATCTTGTGCGGCTTCAGGAAGTCCATCGGCGTCCCCTCGACTGCGGCAAGCTCGCCAGTCGGGATGCCGGTTTCGTCGACCGGCAGGTACTTGGAGCCAGTCAGCGTTAGGTCGTGGTCGAGGACCAGGCCATTTCCGGCACCGGCCAGGTTCCAATAGGCATGGTTCGTCAGGTTGAGGACAGTGGCCTTGTCGGTGGTGGCCTTGTAGTCGATGCGAAGTTCGTTGTCGTCGGTCAGCGTATACGTGACTGTGGTGACCAGTTTGCCGGGATAACCTTCTTCACCATCAGGACTGACGTAGGTCAGCTTTACTCCCGCTTGCTTGTCATCCTGGAATGGCTCGGCCGCCCACAGCTTCTTCATGAAGCCTTCTTTGCCCCCATGCAGCGTGTTGGGGCCATTGTTTAGGAAGAGCTCATACTCATTGCCATCGAGCGAAAACTTGCCACCTGCGATCCGGTTGGCGAAGCGACCACAGGCACCGCCGAAGTAGGGGGCGTTCTCGAGGTACGCTTTGCAATCGGGAAGGCCGAGTGTCACGTTCTCCAGCTTGCCATCACGATCGGGAACTTCCACCGACGTGAGGATCGCCCCCAGGTCAATCAAGGTGACCTTCATTCCCTGGCGGTTTCGCAGACTGTACTGGGTGACTTCTTCGCTGGTGGCCGTTTCGCCAAATGGTTCTCGTTGGACGGTCAACATGTTCTTTTCCGCGGTGTCTGGTGTTTGTTTGGATGGCTTGGTGATGACGGTTGGCCTGGACGATGATTCACAGCCGATGACTGCGACACAGCATCCGAACAGCAGCCCAGCGGCCAGCCCTTGTCGCAACGATTTCATGTTGTTCAATCCTGGAAGATGCTCTGAATGAATACGAAGAAGGGGCTATCTTGGGGACCGGTTCGGATGCGGTCAAGCGATCCCTGAATCTCGCGAAATGATCGGCAGTCTGGATGCCGCGAACTTCCGTTTCGGGATGGTGTCGCCTTGATCAAAGATACGGCCTTGTCGAGGACCCAAAAACCATGGCACCCTGGCGCAACATGAGTTCAAAGATACGGGCCGGAAGCTCGAGCAATCAATTGTGGTTTGTCTTCAGTTCGCGGTCGATGGTGCCTAACGCGAACATTCTTTTGCGATAGCGCGGCAAGTTGATGGGAATCACCGGCAGGACAATCATCGGCATCCCCAGGCCGCAGATGACAAGCGGTTCCGTCAGGCTCACGCCACGGCCTGACTTCGGCGTGCGGGATTTCGGAAGTTAGTGGTCCGAGTCCAACGACTTCGTGCAGTCGATCAGCAGCCAGAAGATACCGCTGGCCAGGTACATTGCCGCGACCAGTAAGAACAAGGGACCCCAGTCCATTGTCTTCACATACGCGCCGTCGACAAGCGTCTTGGTTGTGTTCAAATCCAACACCCATCCAAATACGAGCGGCATCACGATGCCGCCGATCGTTCCCGCCGTGTTGATGATGCTGAAGACCGTCGCCGAACACCGTCCGCCGAGATCGGTGCATGTGCCCCAGACGGTTGGTTGACTCCAGTCACTGAAGAACTTGGCGAGCATCAAGGCGATGCTGGCAGCGGTCGCCCCTTCTTGCTCGCTGACAATGTACAGCATGACGCAGCCGATGATCTTGCCGACGAACCCGATGCCGCTGCGCGACCAGCGGCGGCTTCCCGTGGTGCGGATCAGCCGGTCGTTCAGCCACCCCCCTGCGATTCCGCCGAGTGCTCCGCCCCATAGCGGAAGGCTGCTCAGCCAGCCGACGTTCTTCATGTCGAGGTTGTGGCGATACAGAAAGTACGAGCCGATCAGAGTCGCAAAAACCAGATCCGAACCCGCATCGAGAAACTGCTGCACCATGAAGCAGAGCAGGCTGCGACTGCGAGCGGCTTTTGACCAGGGCAAGGTGCCTCGCAGAGATTGAACGATGCCGCCTTCTGCGATCAACTCGCGCTCGGCATCGTTCACCTGAGGATGGTCAGCGGGCGAGTTGCGGTATAAGCACAGGAACGCGACGCCAAATATCACTCCGACGAGGCCCATGACTCCCAAGGCGACCTGCCAGCTTAAGCCACACCACCCCATCAGGACTGTTCCCAGAATAATGGGCGACATCGCTCCGCCGGCGCGACCGAAAGTGGTGGCCACCCAGCCTTGCACTGTGGTGCGAGTCCGTAGTGGAAACCAGACACGCGTCACTTTCGTCAGGCCGGGATAGCCGCCCGCCTGTGCAGCACCGAAGACAAGCCGCATGCCGGCGACCCCATACAGGCTGGAAATTACTGCAAATCCGATCAGTGCGATCGACCACAGAACGATGCTGGTTCCCAGGAACAGATGGGGGCCGAATAGATCGATGACCACTCCGCTGGGGATCTGACCTCCAGCATAGGTCCAATAAAACAACGAGGTAATGAATCCTCCCTCGGTGTTGTTGAGTTCGTGCGCTTCCTGCAACTTGGGGAGTATGATGTTCCAGGCGTACCGATGGAGGTAAAGAAACCACGATGTGCCGCAGGCCAGGCAGAACATCAACCAGCGAATTCGCGACGGTGCTTCGATAGAAACCGCGTTATCAGTCGCCATAGATCGTCTGCTCGCAGGCGGGGTTCGAAGGGCCATCCGATGCTGGCGGCGCTTGTCGTCAGGCGAGCATCATGGGGTGCGGTTCTGCGGATTCACAGCGTATTGGCATTGATTTCGGGAGAACGAAGTTTCAGAGTTGTTACGCTGGCGAACAGTTGAACTTTATTAAGACCATGCGTTCCCCGTATTGTCAAACGGCATCTCTCTGTTTCCGTCGATCTCCCGACCTGAACGAACCGAGCCTGCTCACGTGAATGTGGTTGCCTGCTGTATTGCGTCTGTACTGACGATCTACGCGATCGCTGTCACGTGCCTGCTGCTGATGCGAAATGTGTCGCGAGGCAAACGCTTCATCGGCTGGTCGGCCGGTTTGTTGTTGGCTTTGTGCCCATTGCTGATTCCAGCCAATGAAGTGATCGCGCGAGCCTTGGTGAGCCTGCTGTGTGCGGATGCCTGGTTCAGGGGTGTGGATCTTGCGCGCGTGCTCGGTCAAAGGCGAACGACTATGCCAAGTCTTTGGCAGTGCCTGGAATTTCTGATCCCTTTCCCGACATATCTGGCAGTCTATGACGATGGAAAGCGTCGATCTTCCATGAAGCTTGAATCGGTCGAACTTTGGCGGGTCGCGATCGCCGGGTCGTTGGTGATCATCGAGCTTGGATCGTTGCACCTAATGTTCGACGTTCCCGCGCTGGAAGCGAACTTCCTTCTCGATCACATCGTCAAGCTGCTGTTGTTCGTCGCGACGACCG
>DASYEA010000204.1:0-2669 GCA_036499265.1 Schlesneria sp.
CGATGGTAGCGAAACACTGACGCATATTGCGAAATACAAAAGTCTCTCGGTCTCAGCAAATATGATTTTCAAGTCGATGCGAGGATCTGGAATCAGCTCCACTGGCGGAGTTAAGTTCTATACTGGTGGACAATTTCCAGATACGGTCTACCTGGCGGTCGAGGGGAGTGAAGTCGCCCGAACGATGGTTCCACAAGACAAGCGTTCTGGTGCCGTCCCTGTGACATTTACAATCAGCCCGACTGCCTCAAGTGTCCGATTCGCGGACGATCGACTTGTCGTGAAAAGTGAGAAGAAAGAAGACCCTAATAAGGGAGACGTCCATCAACTCGTATTTCAGGGGGGCGTCGAAGGGGCTGGCTTTTCCAACTTAATCATCGTAGGCATCCCCGACCCTGAGTGGTTCAAGGAGTTCGTTGGCGAATGATCTGGAGCAGTGGATCGCGAACGGCGCTTCCTCGGCCATTTGCTAATTTATCCGATCAGTTCCCGAATCGGCGTTCGATCGTCGAACAGATACTGCGGTCGGCCGTTGAAGTCGGGGAGTTTGGTTTCCTGGTCGATGCCCAATACATGGTAGATGGTGCTCATCACGTTTTGGAAGCTGATCTTGCCGTTGATCGATCGTTCGGCGCGGGTGTCGGTTTCTCCGATGACTTGGCCCATCATCAGTCCCCCGCCATAGAAGAGGGCACAGCCGGCGTCAGCCCAATGTTCGCGGCCCGGGCCGAGGGGTGTGATCTTGGGAGTCCGGCCGAATTCTCCCAGGACGACCACCAGGACGTCGTCTTGCAGGCCGCGATCTTTGAGGTCGTTCACGAGGGCACTGATGCTCATGTCGAGGACGGGCATCAGGCATTTCAGGGCGAAAAAGATGTCGCCGTCGGCACTGCTGTGGTGGTCCCATTCGGCGGCGTGCAGCGTGACCACGCGAACGCCCGCTTCGACCAGTCGCCGGGCCATCAAGAACTGCTTGCCGTTCCAGTCGTACATGTATTGCTTGGCGGTCTGATGCGGATACTTGCCCATCTTGTGCCCGTAGCGAGCCAATGTCTCGGGCGATTCGCTCGTCAGATCGAAGGCGTCGCGGACCTTGGGTGAGGCGATCATCTGCAGGGCCTGCGCCTGGAATCGGTCCAGGCCCTTAAAGGCGTCTCGCTGATCGAGGCCTCGATGCAGCGTGTCGAATGCGGCGAGCAACGATTTGCGGTTCTCAAGCTGCTGCAGATCCTTCACAGGCGTCAGATCGCTGAGCGATTCCTTGAACGGTCGAAACGGCGCATGACCGGCTCCGGCGTAATGTGGCTTCTCGTAGTCGAACATGTCCGACGATTCGCTGAGGCTGACGTAGGTGGGCAGGGCGGCCTCGGTCGGTGCCAGCTTGCTGATAATCGAGCCGAACGCGGGTCGCTTGCCGGCCCCGCGAGGCAGGCCGGTGTAGACCTCACTCAGATAGTGATCGTTCTCGACCGACCGGATGCCACGGACCAACGTCGTCCGGTCCATCATCGCTGCCTGACGCGGCATGTGTTCGCAGATCTGGCAACCGACGAGATTGGTCGCAATTGGCGAGAACGGCCCGCGGTACTCAATGGGAGCCTGCGGCTTCAAGTCCCACATGTCGATATGCGACGGCACGCCATTCAGGACGACGTAGATGACCGACTTCGGCCGTCGCGCAGTGTTCGCGGTCGCTTCATGACGCAGCAGATCGGCTAGGGTGAGTCCGCTCAATCCCATCGCCCCGACGCGCAGCATCTCCCGACGGCTGAGTGCCGTGGAATTTTTGAGAGAGCGATTTGCGATCTTGAGCATCCCGAACCCCGCAGCGTACGCAGAGGAAGTTGTTGATGCGATGGTATCCGAAGCTGGGTCTAGTTGCTAGGTCTCGTGGAGTGCTCCGGCTCGACGGAGCTTTGGCTTCAGTGAGGCGGGAACGTGGATGACGAGAAAAACATCCGATCCGACGAGACGCTATCTGGATCTACGATCTTGGCTCTGACGCAAAGGTGTCGCTGGTTATATGAAGCCAAAGCGGTGTCGAGCCACTGCACTCCAAGGGTCACGATCGGCTGCGGGTGAATGCGGTCCCTAATGTGATCGTCGGGGCATCCGCCATTGTTTCCTGAATACTGCGGCGGTAGGCGGCCAGCACGTCGCTGCGAGTGACGATACCTACCAGAGCGCCGGGCGTATGGCGGTCGACGACTGGCAGTCGACCCAGGTCGTGATTGACCATGTGTTCGGCGACTTGTCGAACAGTGCAGTCGTGATAGACGAACTTCACCGGCTGCCGGATCAACTCATCGATGGGTTTGTCTTCGGGGACGGTCGGGTCCAGCAAATTGCGTCGAGTGAGCACGCCGACCAGCAACTGTTGGTCGTTGAAAATGGGGAAGCCTTGGTGTGACGACGCAGAACCGCCCTGGCTTAGCCAGCGTCGCACATCACCGACGGATTGCGATGCCAGCAGGGTGATGACCGGGCTGCTGGCGATTTCGTGAACCAGGATCTGTTCGAGCGGATCGGAGACGTATTCGACAGGAGGCCGGATCCCGCGACGCGCGATCTTTTCGGTCATGATCGAGTTCTTCATCAGCAAACTGGCCGAAAGATAAGCCGCTGCACAGCCGCCGAGCAGGGGGAGTAGCCCCAAGGGTTCCAGCGTG
>DASYEA010000205.1:0-5742 GCA_036499265.1 Schlesneria sp.
GTGGCGAGTGGAGAATGAGATATGGGGCTTACCCTGGGGTCAACGGTCTTTATCGTTGACGATGATGTGGCCGTTGTCGACGCCATTGAGGGAGTCTGTCGACTGATGAAGTGGCCGGTCGAGCGATACAGTTCGGCCGAGGGATTCCTGACTTCCGGTTTTCAGTCCAAGTCCGGGTGTCTGGTTCTGGACCTGCAACTACCCGGAATATCTGGACTGGAACTGCAGGCCAAGTTGGCACGCACGGCGCGCGATGTTCCAGTTGTCCTCATCAGCGGACATGCGAATGTCGAATCGGCCGTCGTCGGCATGCGTAATGGCGCTGTCACATTGCTGCAGAAGCCATTCAATTCGAGTCAGATCATTTCTGCCATCACGGAATCGATGGAACGAATCGGAGGGAATCGGCCGTCTCTTCAATTGGACGGCACCAACACCCGCTCACTGCTGGCCAGGCTTACCGCTGGCCAGCGACAAACCGCTCGGCTCGTCGTCGCCGGACGAACCAACAAGCAGATCGCATCGGAGCTGGGCATGAGCGTACGTGGCGTGGAAGACCGACGAAAGCGACTGATGAATCACTTCAATGTTCGATCGCTGGCAGAGTTTGTCGGACTACTCAAGCCGCTCTTGGAACGGCCTGATCTCGACTCGAATTAGACCACTCTCTGCACATGTCGGCCGTCTGCAACGACGAATGATGCGATTCGAAAGGCGTCTGGTCAGCTCGCCATCGGCATCTGTTCATTCCGCAGGTTGTTAGTGTTATTGCTCAGTTCAGGCTCTTCGCCCCATCGATTGGCACGCACGAACGTACCTAGATCGTTGGTGCGAGTCCCATGTCGCTGCATCTCGGCCAACGCCGCGCGAGCCACCATCTGCCGAAGATAAAATGGCTGGTTAATGACATAGTGGTGGATGATGTGTGTCTCGCCGAAATTGAAGCAAAACAACTGCATCGGAAATACCAGCCAGCTATTCAAAATCTGATTCTGGAAGAAAACTTCGCGTTCAGGGATATCCCCGTAGTAATGACTGTACGACGACATGACCACCAGGCAGGATTGTCGCAATACGTTGGGAAGAATCAGGAGGACCGTTAAGTCGCGTACCCACGGCCACCCCGACGCTGGCAACCATTGGGCGGGGTCGTAGGCGAATGTCCACCCTTGCTGCAGTCGGACATAACCAGAGAATGCTTCCCAAGTCCAGAAGAAGACGCTGTATGTCGGAATCGACAACAACGTCAAACGCAGCGGCTGAAAGTCGGGCACGTCGCGCTTGATACCGGGAAACAGCAGAATGCCGCCCATCGGGTGGATCGTGACAAACAGCCGCAATAACCCAAACGGAAGCCCCAGGCCAATGAGTCGTTCTTCAATATCGGTCTCTTGTCCGCTGACAAGATGATGTTTCAGATGAATTCGACGTCGATACCAGGGATTTAAGCTCAGCTTGCTGAACCAGATCACGAAGAACATGCCATTCTGAACCCACGGCCGATCCCGAAAGTACATGTCGTGGATCAGGTCGTGTTCCAGCTCATGCAAGATCGAGAGCGGAAATGCCATCAGGGGAATTGCTAGCCACCAGACAAGCGTACCCTGAAGATAGAAGATCGTAATCGCGGCCATTGCCGCCAGACTCGCAACAAACAGGCTCAGCCCCAGCATGTCCTGCGAGGCAAGCCACTGGTATTTGGAGCGGAGTCGTTGTTCTTCAGCATGGATGACATCTCGAATACAGCGGACGCGGTTCGGTGAACTTACTTCCATCTCGCCCTAACGCTTCTTCGAAGGATCATCAAACCGCGGTTCGCTCGGACGACACATCCATGGATGCAGAGAGACCTTGAATCCGTAATCTTCTCAGATTCGGCCCATCAAAACTAGGATGAGCACCACGAGCAACAACAATCCGGTCCCGCCACTGGGGCCATAGCCCCAATTTCGCGAGTATCCGTAGTGTGGTAGTCCACCAAGCAGCAGGATGATCAACACGATCAGCAGAATAGTTCCCATGATATCGGCTTTATTTCTGTCAGAGAATATGGGTGAGCAATTGCAAAGCGCCGCATGAACCCCGGAGGCTTGAACGACGACAATCACGTATCAAGGAGCCGCTGGAGGTTCGTTACCGGTCGTCTTCACGTCTTTTTCGGTCGTAATTGTGGTTGTACCATTGGGTGTCGTGATTTTTGTCTCTTGCTTAATCGTCGATTTCTGAGTGTCGGAACACCCCGCTCCGGGTAGCAGAAGGCCACCCACAAGCAAACCAAGACTGATGCGATTCATTTCGTTGCCTTTCGTAAAGACCTTGGCGAATCGCAGAACTTCCGCGGATTCGGCCTCACAGATTGCCCCGGCCCATTTCGATTTCGCGCTAAGAATGGAATAAGACTAGACATTGCAATTCATGCGCCGCAGCATTAAATCTCGGCGCATTTCACGGTCCATTCCAAGTTCTTGACCGGTGCGAATTAAGCGGCGGCGTAATGAGTTGCGTAAACTTTGCAAACCTCATGTCGGCGAACTAATGGAACCGATTGCGATGACGGAGCAGGTCGGTCGATTAGCGTCGAGGGTTGCGTTCCGCGGAGTGATTCCCAAAGTGAAGTGGTCGATTACCTGTCACGCTGCATCCAATCAAACACCGTGTCCTCTAGCGGTCGCTATCTCAGCAACGGACAGGTGATACGAAACCCGTGTCCGTCGAGTTAATTCGTCCTGTTCATCTGAATCCATTTTCGCAGATCTCGTCTTTCCATTGCGAACGAGCAGATGACTTTTCAAGATGCCTTCGCTGGCGTTTGGCCAACCGTGGTCTCGCATTCGCCCGACGATCTAAAGCAACGCTTCTTGAGCTCTTCAAGTTGTCGTACTCCGAACTGTGAAAGAACCGGCATGAAGTATCTCGTCGCACTTCTGACGATTGTTGCAGCTCCGTCCTTGGTCTTCGCACAGGCAGCAACCGTCAAGATTGTGTCGAAAGATAATGGCTGGCAGTTGATTCGAAATAGTCAGCCCTACCTCATCAAGGGCGTTGGCGGCGACAAACAACTGGACAAGCTGGCCGCTGCCGGCGGCAATTCGATCCGAACCTGGTCTGCCGAGAAATTAGGGCCAATCCTCGATCAGGCCCAGAAGCTCAATTTGACAGTGACGGTCGGGTTGTGGCTCGGCCACGAGCGTCACGGATTTGACTACAACAATGCTGATCAAGTGGCAACGCAGTTTCAGGCCGTTCAGAAGGCAATCACTGAGTTCAAAGATCACCCGGCCGTGCTGATGTGGGGAATCGGCAACGAAATGGAAGGCTATGCTGCCGGAGATAACGCGGCGATCTGGTCGGCCATCAACAATCTAGCCGTCATGGCCAAGAAGATCGATCCGAATCATCCCACCATGACCGTGGTCGCCGAGATCGGCGGAGATCGTGTCAAGAACATTCACCGACTCTGCCCCGACATCGACATTGTTGGAATCAACAGCTATGGCGGAGCGGCGACCTTGCCAAAGCGATATCGCGACGCGGGCGGAACGAAGCCCTATGTCATTACGGAATTTGGTCCGGCGGGAATGTGGGAAGTTCAAAAGAACGCCTGGGGTGCGGCCCCCGAATTGACCAGCACGCAGAAAGCCGAGGCATACAAGGCGACTTACACAGCAAACGTGATCGGAAATTCGAATCACTGTCTGGGGAGCTATGCGTTTCTGTGGGGACAGAAACAGGAGGCCACGGCGACTTGGTTTGGCATGCTGCTGCCGGACGGATCTCGACTGGCCGCCGTGGATACCATTAGCGAACTGTGGACAGGAAAAACGCCCGCAAATCGATGCCCCGCGATTCAGTCGCTGCAACTCGTCGGTGATGCCAAAGCGAAACCGCAGGCCAAAGTCACCGTTCGGCTTGAGGTGGCCGATCCTGACAAAGATTCACTCAAAGTCGAATGGATCCTGCAAGCTGAACCAATGACATTCGGTGTTGGCGGTGATGATGAAGCTGTCCCACCCACCTTTCCCGACGCCATTGTAAAGGCGGATGCATCATCGGTCGAAATCCGCATGCCGGACAATGGTGGCGGCTATCGTCTGTTCGCCTACATCCGGGACGGCAAAGGTGGTGCCGCGGTAGGAAACGTGCCGCTGTACGTCGACGCTCCGGTCAAGGTTGCTGCTGCACAAAAGGCGACGCTGCCATTCGTTGTTTACAGCGACGGTGGAACCACCAAGCCACCTTATGTTCCAACTGGTTGGATGGGAAATGCAAAAGCGATGAAGCTGGATGAGGAACATAAAATAAATCCTCATTCCGGAAGTACTTGCCTGAAGTTCGACTTTGCTGCCAACGACGGCTGGGGCGGAATCGTCTGGCAAAGCCCCCCGAATGATTGGGGAGACAAGCCGGGAGGCTGGGATCTCACCGGTGCCAAGTCGCTGACCTTCTGGGCTCGCGGCGATAAAGGAGGCGAGACAGTTTCTTTCCAGATCGGGATTCTGGGTAGCGACAAGAAGTTCTCAGATAGTGCGAATGCAAAGCTCGATAGCGTCGTCCTGACAAGCGAATGGAAACAGTATCGCATCGACCTCTCGGGCAAGAATCTATCGCGAATCAAAACCGGATTCGTGATCAACGTTGCCAATCCCGGAAAGCCGTTGTCGGTGTATATCGATGACATTTCCTACGATGCCGAATAAGCTTCGAACTCCAGTTTTCAAACGCGCTGCAATTCGTCAGCACCTGACTCAAACAGAGATTTCTCATGATCAAAGACGCACAACCTGCCTATCCGATTCATGACCTGATCGCGAAGCGATGGAGTCCGTATTGCTACGATCCACGACCAGTTGAGCCAGAAAAACTGGAATCCTGCCTGGAGGCGGCCCGATGGGCGGCTTCCAGCTATAACGAACAGCCATGGACTTACATTCTGGCAACGCGCGACGACCAGTCCGAATTCTCAAAGCTGCTGGGCTGCTTGCTTGAAGCAAATCAATTCTGGGCGCAGCATGCGGGCGTGCTGATGCTCGGAGTGATTTCCACAACATTTTCGAGAAACAACAAGCCAAATCGAGTCGCCTTGCATGACCTTGGATTGGCGGCAGGCAATATCTGCTTGCAGGCGACCGCCCTGGGACTAAGCGTTCATCAGATGGCGGGTGTCGATTTAGAGAAGGCGCGAGAAGCCTATTCGATTCCTGACAGCCATGTGCCATGCACGGCAATCGCGATCGGATATGCCGCATCGCCAGAGGCCAGCGACCCGCAACTTGCCGAACGCGATCGAGCATCGCGAGGCCGCAAACCACTGGCGGAGTTTGTCTACAAGGGTGAGTGGGGCAAAACAGCTTTTCCAGGATAGCGTAAATGCAAGTGCCGCTTGGCAGGGTGGATGTTCCGTTCGTGATGTGCTGGACTGCACTCGCTACGATTTGGGTGGCACAGGGACGAGGCGACGAGCATGTCTCTGTGCCCTCCGGCGATGCCCAGATCCGCAGTCCCTATGGCGGATCTGAAATTGCCATCACTACAACGACGCGACTGGCTGGTGCCATTCATTCGTTGACCTGGAAGGGGCAGGAGTTCATTAACAGCGTTGACCACGGGCGTCAGCTGCAATCCGCATCAAATTTTGACGCCGGTTCGACGTTCACGCCGGAAACCTTTAATCCGACGGAAGCGGGTTCTGTTGACGACGGCGCGGGACCGAAATCGTCTAGTCGATTATTGCATCTGATTGCT
>DASYEA010000206.1:0-6964 GCA_036499265.1 Schlesneria sp.
GCCACCCTCACCGAAAGAGTCTGCGAAATCCGTGCTCATCAGTGTCAATCCGTGGCTCGCCTTCTCCTCAATCCGATTTCCGTCGGTCCCTCAGCCGGATTGAAATCGCCCGCCACTTGACGATCTGCAGTCCGGCACCGAAGATCGGCTCCGTACCGTTTCTCATTTGATTCCAGGAATTTGACGCGATATCGCCATCAGGCCCTCGCGTATCTCACGAAAGACATGGAATGTCTGGCCAGATTTCTCCGACAGCTGACCAAGCCGCTGCCAATCCCCCTGCCCCGACGAAGTCAAAACGCGGCCGATGGAAGATTGGAGCAGCCATCTTCTTGATCGCCTGCATCGCTCAAAGTGTCCTCTGGACCATGTGGTGGGAAGATCCGACTCACTTCAAGATGTCGATCCTGTTCGTCTGGCCAGCCGCGATCTTCTCGCTGCTGATCTGGTGGATGTTCTTCTCAGGCTGGTCCGCAAAGATCCGGCTCGGCCTGATCGGCCTGAGCATCGTCGGCATCGTCGCCTTCTTCTCCGTCTTCCGTCCCGAGCGTTTCGATGGCGACATGATGCCAACCCGACTGACATACCGCTGGCAACAAAGTGCGGATCAAAAGGCCAAGGAATATCTGGAACAACTGCAGCCGAGTACGCTGGGGACTCCAACTGATGTCGCCGAGGCCAAGCCGCTAGTCGCTGACGAACACGATTGGCCCGGTTTCCGCGGACTAGATCGACTGGGCGTGCTGCCTGACGTCCGACTCAGGACGGACTGGATTGTCAACCCGCCAAAGGAACTGTGGCGGCATCCGGTGGGACACTCGTGGTCCTCGTTCGCGGTCATCGGCGACTACGCGTTTACCCAGGAACAACGGGGCAACACGGAAGTCGTGGTCGCCTATGACCTCAATACAGGCAAACAGATTTGGGCTCATACCGATGACGCGTATTTCAGTGTCACCGAAGTTCAGGGTGGCGGCGGCCCTCGATCGACCCCGCAGTTCAGTGATGGCAAACTCTACACTCTTGGAGCCACCGGGATTCTGAACTGCCTCGACGCCAGAACGGGTCAGCGAGACTGGACCACCAACATCCTGCAAGATGCCGGAACCGAAGGGAAGCCGGCTGCGAACCTGGAATGGGGCATGTCCGGTTCTCCCCTGGTCGTCGATCAGTTCGTAATCGTGATCCCGGGTGGTAAGGATGGAAAGTCGGTAGCCGCCTACGATCGATCAACCGGTAAGAAGGCATGGTCTGCCGGCAACGAACCAGCCACCTATGCCAGCCCAACACTGGCCACGCTCCGCGGCGAACGAGTGGTCCTCGCCCCCTTGGGAACAGGCCTGTCGGCCAATGCTCTCGAAACCGGCAAGCAACTCTGGTTCTTCCCCTGGTCAAATGCACCCAAAGTCTGCGGTGCCATGCCCGTGACTCTCGACGAACAGTCCGTCTTGTATGGCATTGGCTACGGCGAAGGGACCGTAAGACTGGAAGTAGAGAAAGGCGACAACTGGTCAGTCACGAAGAAGTGGCACTCCAATCGATTCCGACCGAAATTCAACGACTTCGTGGTTCGCGATGGCTATGCCTACGGCCTGGACGACGGCACGCTCAGTTGCCTCAACATCGAATCGGGCAAGGTCGTCTGGAAGGGAGGCCGCTACGGCTACGGACAGATCCTGCTGGTCAACGACATGCTGCTGGTCGTCAGCGAAAAAGGCGAAGTCCTGCAAATCCCTGCCGAACCATCCAAGCCCGATGTCGTCGCCAGCTTTACGGCTCTGGACGAAGCCGCGATCACCTGGAACCAACCCGTCCTGGTCCGCGGCAAGCTACTGGTCCGCAACGCCAACGAAGCGGCTTGCTTTGACTTAGAATAAGACGGAGTAAAGCGAGCCACGGATTGACACAGATGAACACGGATAAAGGCAGAAGATGTCCCGAATGAGGAGTTTCAGATCCTCTCTTCTGCCTGCTCAATTCCTCTGCATTTATCCGTGTTAATCAGTGTTCATCCGTGGCCAACTCTTCCGTCTACTCTTCCACTTTCCGGTTCTTCGCCGCATGAGGATGCGATTGCTCATACGTGTCTTTCAGGCGTTTGGTGCTGACATGAGTATAGATCTGTGTCGTTGTCAGACTCTTGTGGCCCAGCAATTCCTGCACGCTGCGCAAGTCAGCCCCGCCATCGAGCAGATGCGTGGCGAACGTGTGCCGCAACGTATGCGGCGTGGTGATCTGATCGAGTCCCGTTAGAGCGAGATACTTTTCCATCATGCGGCCGACGCTACGAGTCGTCAGCCGAGTTCCAAACCGATTCAAGAACATGGCATTGCGATGAGCGGGCTTGGCATCGGGCGCGGGCTCGCGAACGTCCAGCCAGCGACCCAACGCTTTCGACGCATGTCGACCAATTGGAGCAATTCGTTCCTTCCGACCTTTACCGATCACACGAACCACATTGGTGTCGCGATCCCAGTTGTCGACGTTCATCCCGACCAGTTCGGCAACACGCAGACCAGCCGAATACATCGTTTCCAATAAGGCTCGATCACGCAGTCCTTCCACCTCGTTGGCGGGGGGCGATTCAAGCAGTTGAGTGATCTGATCAATCGTCAGAAAGTGAGGCAGCTTGCGACCGACTCGCGGCGTTCGCAACACCTTGGCCGGGTTTGAAGTGACCAATCCTTCTCGCTGGCAGTAGCGGAAAAAGCTGCGAAGACTAGCCAATCGACGAGCAATCGTCGTCCGGGCATAATCACATTCGTGAAGGTACGCCACGTAACCGCGAAGCTGAGCGATCTGCAGTTCGGCGGGCGTCGATACCTCGCCAACTCGATCGCGAATGTAGTCCTGCAAGCTACCGAAGTCTTCCGAATACGATTTGATCGTCAACTCGGACGCATTGCGTTCGATCTTCAAATACCGCAAGAACCCATCGATCGCAGCAAACATGAACGAGACCCAAGAACCTTAGCCACGGATTGACACAGATTGAACACGGACAGGACGAAGACAAACTTGCGAAAGAGAGGGACTACTCAAAGGTGCCAAGACCCAGAAGCCCTTCTCTCTTATCCGTGTTTCATCCGTGTGAATCCGTTGCTCAACTCTTCTTCCGTGGATGCTTCACGCCGCCGATCTGCGAATCCGGTTATGAGTCGTCTCATCACTACCAGCCGAGGGCGCAACGTCAGTGGCATCGGCCATCAGTTTTCGGACGCGCTGGCTGAGGACTGCCGCGTCGTACCACGTGAAGCTCAATTCGGGATCAGCGGCATAGCGGCCGATCGTCTGCAGTACCTGCTCGATACTGCGGTCGTCGTAGAGGAAGACGTACCGTTCATCACCCTTCAGCAAAGCCAAAACGTTGATCCCCTGCTGTGGCATGGTGCTGTCCCTTCCTTGGTACCGCGGGATTTCGATATGGGATCAACAAGGCGCAGTCATCCGCCGCGATGTCCCTGAATGAGATATCGGCTAGACAACCGCGTCCTTAGAGTTTTCGTGCGGGATGCGACCGCGATATGAATAACTGTCGAACTCAACCTGCTCACGATGGCTGGCATCGGACGAACCGGCTTCACCGACAACATCGGCAAAGTCACCGCAGACTCTTGAGGTTATCAAGTTGGCTGAGGGCTAAGGGCCGAGCGCCAAGGGACGGACTGAAAAACATCAAGCCATTCTCCGTCGCTTGGCCCTCAGCCCTTGCCCCTCGGCCCCTATCCGGCATTTCACGCCGGTCCGCCGAGTTCCCGCACCAGGACCCGCAGAAACGGCTCGACATCGGTGACCAAGCCCACCGACTGGAACGTCCCGCGATCTGCCAACTTCGTCACCGTGGCCGGGTTAATATCAACGCAGACGGTTTTCACTGTCGCCGGCAACAGATTCCCCACAGCAATACTGTGCAACGTCGTGGCGATCATCAGACAGAACGTGACCCCGGGAACAAGTTCTCGCATCTTGGTCTGAGCGACCAGCGTATCCGTGATGACATCCGGCAACGGCCCATCGTCGCGAATACTGCCGGCGAGGACATACGGAACGTTGTTATGAATGCATTCGTACATGATTCCCTGCGTCAACAGACCATCATCCACCGCCTTGCGAATGCTTCCCAAACGACGAATGCGATTGATCGTCCGCAGGTGATGCTCATGGCCCTCCTCTGTCGAGCCACCGTGCTCCATCGAGATCCCCAAGCTCGTCCCGAAAAAGGACTGCTCAATGTCATGGGCCGCCAGCGCATTCCCCGCAAACAGCACGTTGACGAAGCCATCTCGAATCAACCAGCTCAACAGTTCGCGGCTGCCGGTATGCACGACCGCCGGCCCCGCCACAACCAGGATCTTGCCCGTGCCGCGAGCCGCCCGACGCATCTGCTCGGCGATCTCTCGCACGGTGACGTTCTTGGGTTTCTCGCTCGAAACGGTGCTGTTCATGAATCCAAATGAATGTCGTTGATCCGCATCGCGCCCGACGGGAAACACGCGAGTTCCCAGTCGCCCGACAACAATGAATTCACCCTGTTTCACGTCGGCCATGGCCACACATCGAGCTTTCCGAGCGGCTCGATCGACCGAGATCGCACAGTCCATTTCCTGCAGTTCGACCGGAATCCAGGCGTTGTTCAGCCGAACTTCAGTCCGCTCGTTCGTCGTGGCGTAAAATCCTTCGGGAAAAGCGCCATCGATATCAACCACTTCCAGTCGGCAATCGTGATGCTGCACCGGCACGGCCCCGTGCTGGCCGATCGCGGTCAGGATCGTCTCCAGACACGGCAGCGTCGGCGCAGTGACGGTCAATCGGACATAGCTGGGATCGTTCCGATTGTGCCCGATCCGGATTTCCTGACTTTGGTATTCACCGCCGAGCGACGTGATCTCATCAAGGACCTTGGGCAGCAGCAGACTGTCGATGATGTGGCCCGAAAGCTCGACATCTTCGCAGATCGACTGCCCCGATTTCGGTGGCGTTGGTTGAGCATTCGCGTTCATGTGGAGACCTCGCATGAAATGGACGACCAGCTTAATGTCATCATCGCAACACCGCCGCAGAAGGCAACTGTCTGGACAAACCGGGCGAATTCTGAAGACTCGGGGGACTGTCGTGCGAATCTTATGGTCTCCCGCTAATATGTCAGCCGTTACCGAAGTCGGACGCCGCTCAACGGATGTGACGATGGGAGAGAAGACAAGTCGCGCGAAAGTTTCAGTCGCCCTGGTCGGGGTTGGTCCGACTTGGGAGCTGCATTACCGCGACGCGATCCAACGCCTGTCGTCCAAACTGACGGTCAAAGCAATCTGCGATAGCGTGCAAATGCGAGCGGCAGTCGTCGCCGATGAATTCGAAGCGATGCCGATTTCCTGCCCGTGGCATCTGACTCAACGCACCGATCTGCACGCCTGGCTGATCCTCGACCCCGGCTGGTTCGACACATATCCAGCGGCTCTCGCAGTGCAACATGGCCGCCCCGCCCTATATGCAAACACATTTTGCGCCCCGATCTCCAAGCTATTGCCCCTGATGCATGAAGCGATGGAATGCGGCGAACCACTGATGCCCGAGTTTCCGCAGCGGTTCACTCCCGCGACGACTCGCCTGCGCGAACTGATCGCCACGAAGTTTGGACCGGTCCACAACATTGAGGTCACCGTCCCCCTATCTGAAGTCACCCCCGCTGACGTGACCGAGTGGCTGACCGAGAATCAACCGGGCGCGATCGGACTGTTCGACTGGTGTGCCTGCCTGATCGGAACCCCCTGCACCGCCGTCTCGTTCCAAACGATGCCGACAGGGTCACAGTTACGACTCAGATTTGCAGCCCGAGCATCTCACCCGAATGATTCCCCAACAGCTACAATTCACTTCGCTCCCGATGTGATCGACTGTCGCAAAGTGGAATGCGAGCGAGGTTCGGCGAGCCTGGGCGGAAAGGCTCAAATCTCCTGGCAAGCGGGCGAAGAATGCGGCCAGGAAGTCCACGGAAACGAGCGTTCCCCCTACGAAATCATCCTCGACCAATTCTGCCGCCGAGCCTTAGGGGGCCTTGTCCCCGTCCCGACCGTGACCGACGCCATCCAGGCGATCACCACGATGCAGATGGCTTTGGCGGCGGTTGCCTCTCCCTGAGTTTTGCCCCGCAATTGCGCCCCACAACCTTATCAGCCGCAATAACTTGCCACGAATCTGATTTCGTGACTGGGGCTGACTGGACAGTAATCCGCTCGGCTGTAATACTATTCCCTCTTCCGCCCGACCGGCAGTTGGCCTTGGCCAAGGGATCATCATCCCAAGCCGTTCGATCAGAAGGTGTTAGGGCGTATAGCTCAGTTGGCTAGAGCGCAGCTCTGATAAAGCTGAGGTCCGTGGTTCGAATCCACGTACGCCCACCTCAGGGCCACCGATCCCAGACCGGTGGCTCAGCAAACTTGCAGGTCACTCACCAGAGTCGCCTGCACTCGGGGACGTAGCTCAATTGGGAGAGCGCTGGCTTTGCAAGCCTGAGGTTACGGGTTCGATCCCCGTCGTCTCCACCTTAAAACCCTTGTTCGCACATGCTGTGCGACAAGGGTTTTTTGCTTTGAATCTTGGAGCCCGTCTTACTCAGTCCTTGTCGTCCTGTTCACTATCCTTATTTTCTTGCAAATGGTGCCCATAGCTTCATTCCCAACGCCTAATAACCAATGACCGTCAGCCCGTAAGGAATTTGGACGCGACTGTGGCCATATAGTGAATCGGCAACAGCAACAGTGTTCTTGTAGTCGGAACTGATCGATGCCTTCCCGCCACTCCGAAACTTGGGTTCATCCGACTATTTGGGGGGCTCATCCGATGATGGTGAACTTGGTGTGGTGCATGGTGAGGATTCGTTGTTTGAGGTGTTCGTAGTTTCTGTAGCCGTAGGCTCGTCGCTGGAGTGCGCCGATTTTGTTGTTGATCCCCTCGAGCGGTCCAGTCG
>DASYEA010000207.1:0-7537 GCA_036499265.1 Schlesneria sp.
GGTTGTGTCATACGCCGGAGGTTGTGTCATACGACACTGGCGCGCGGCGACTTTGGCCTTAAACTGGGAGGGCGATGCTCCTGCTGAGCCGCGCATGTCGATGGGCTCACAAGGTTTGGCGACCTTGGCCACCAAAAACTGGGCCTATGAGAGGTTGTGTCATACGGCCTTGTTGCTGCGTACTCAATCATCTCACCACCGTCAACGCAACTTAAGCCTTGACGGCATGTTCCAAAAGACGGCACCCGCCTGCTCGCGTCAAATTCGTCGCTCGGCATCTCAGCCCTTGCCCCTCAGCCTCCCGGTTGCATCAGTTGAGACAAGCCGCCACACTTTGCAGATTCGTCGAAATCGACTAATCACACTTGAGAAAACAACGAAAATACGGAGCGATCCGCATGTCCGAGCAACTAGCGTCCCGGCTTTGTGATGAACTGACCAAGCTGGTCTTGATCGATCCTCACACTCATATCAACCCCCATTCGCCAGCATCGAAAACATTGGCGGATATCATGGGATACCACTACTACACGGAACTGGCTCATTCGGCCGGCATGCCAAAATCGTACATCGAAGAACCGGGACTGGATCCGCGCACGAAAGTGGGGCGGTTGGTCGAGTCACTCGCCAACTTAGACAACACGATCCAAGTCAGTTGGCTGGTCGAGTTATGCCGCAAGTTCTTCGGCTTCAGTGACGACCGGATCACGCTCTCCAATTGGGAATCGCTATACGACAAGGCGGCAGCGAAAATGGCCGAGCCCGATTGGGAGGACCAGTGCCTGCGGCAGTCGGGAATCGAGCAAGTGTTCCTGACGAATGACTTCGACGACCCACTCGAGGGATTCGACACTCACAAATACATTCCCTGCCTGCGAACGGACGACCTGGTCTTTCATCTCAGCAAACCAGAAGTACGCAACCGCTTGGCAAAAGCCACCGGCATCGACTTTGTCGGCGGAACCACGTTGCGGCGCGCAATCGGAAAGTTGTTCGAGCATTTTTCGGCAAAAGGGGTCCGAGCCTGCGCGATCTCGCTGCCGCCGTCATTCGCTCCTGTCGCGGTGACCGCCACCGAGGCCGACGCCGCACTCAAGCTGTTGCTGAAGGGCGAATCACTCGGCCCCGACGACGCAACCACGGTCAGCCGTTTCGTGTTCTGGACTTTGGCCGAGTACTGCGTCGAGTATAAATTGCCGTTCGATCTGATGATCGGAGTCAACCGACGCGTCTATCCTGAAGGAGTCTTCCAAGGTCAGGATTTGTTCGACCAGCGAGTCTCGCTGATCCAATACCAGGCGCTCTTTAACGCCTTTCCGCAGGTAAAATTTCCGATCTCGGTGCTCGCCCAGATCAGCAACCAGGAATTGGTCAGCTACAGTTGGATTTTCCCGAATGTCTACACCAACGCGCACTGGTGGTATTCGAACATCCCGGCCTACATCGAAATCGACACCAAGGCCCGATTGCAGGCCGTTCCACGCAACAAGCAGGTCGGCTACTACAGCGATATGTACAAGCTGGAATTCGCCTGGCCCAAATTCAGCATGTATCGGCAATGCCTGGCGCGTGTTTTGGCTCAGGATTTTGTGATTGCGCGGCGGTGGAGCGAGGAGCAGGCCCTATCTTTTGGCCGCCAAGTGCTGCGAGGGAACGTCGAGACGATCTTTGGAGTGTAACCAGACCTCCTCATTGGCCAATTAATAGCATGGAATCGGTTAGCCGCAGTTTGCCGCCTTACGGATCGATGGTAAGTTCAATTTCGATTCGTATTTAAGTGGTGGGCCGCGTCCTTTCATCATCGACCACAGATTCATAGAATCTACGCTCGATCCGGCAGTGTCACTTGGGGATTTCGGGACATCGACAATGGCAAAGATCGTCTTGTTGCAAGAAGGTCAGGCGATTCCGTTTGATTTGGCAGGGGTCGAGACCGTCATCGGGCGACATCCCGAGTGTACGTTCCAGATCAACTCCAACATGGTGTCGCGCAAGCACGCCAAGGTGACGAAAAGCGGCGAAACCTTCGTCGTTGAGGATCTGGGAAGCGGCAACGGCACCTTTGTCAACGGTAAGAAAATTGAAGGCCCCACGCCTCTGATTCATGACGATCGAATCAAGCTTGGTCCTATCCTGCTTCGCTTTGAATGGCCGGAAACTGCCTTGGCGACGCCGCCGGAACCTCGGCCGCAGCCCGTGCCGGCGACGACCGCTGAACCAGCCAAAACGGCATTCAATGTCGATCTCAGCGAAGGTGACGATGACACGTCGACCATCATGGGGACGTTGGACCGTTCGAGCGGCTTCGGCAAGCTGGAAGTCAATCCCGAGGCCAAACTGAAGGGCGTTCTCGAAATCAGTCGGGCTCTAGTAGGCACTGCCGACCTGAACGCACTGCTGCCGAAAATTCTCGACACCCTGTTCAACATTTTCCCGCACGCCGATCGCGGATGCATTCTGTTTAATGATGCAACGACGGGCAAGATGGTACCCAAGGCGATGAAACATCGCCGGGCTGGGGACGATGAAACCGTCAAACTCAGTCGTACGATTCTGAAAACGGTGCTCGAAGAAAAGACGGGAATCCTGTCAGCGGATGCCGCCAACGACTCTCGCTTTCAGGCGAGTGAATCGATTTCGAATTTGACCATTCGGTCGATGATGTGCGTCCCGCTGCTCAGCCTGGCGGGCGAGCCGATGGGCGTGATCAATATCGACACGCAGAATGCGTTCAATCAGTTCCGTACGGAAGATCTGGACTTGCTGATGGCGGTCGCTGGGCAGGCGGCGATGTCGTACGAACAGGCCAATCTGCTCATCACGGCCATGGAGAAGCAGAAGCAGGACAAGGAAATGAACATCGCCATGGGTGTTCAGCGGTCGCTGCTTCCGGAAGAACTTCCCAAGCCGGACGGATGGGAAATCTTCGCATCTTACGACACGGCGCAGGCCGTGGGCGGCGACTACTACGATGCTTTCATGCTCGAAGATGGCAAGCATGTCTGCCTCGCATTCGGCGACGTGGCAGGGAAGGGCGTTCCTGCGTCGTTGGTGATGTCGCGCATTGCGACTGTCGTCACGAACGTGATGACCTTCGTCACTGATGTCCAGGAAGCAATTCTCCGTATCAATCACCAGATGTGTACTCGCGCCGTCGAAGGCCGATTCGTGACCTTCGTTCTGCTGGTCATCAATCTCGAAACCGGCGAAATGAAGATCGCCAACGCTGGCCACATGCCTGTGATGATTCGCAAAACGGATGGAACCATTGAGGAATTTGGCGAAGAAGCCGTCGGCGTGCCGATCGGCGTCATCGATGAATACCCGTACGATGTCCTGATGCGGCCCATTGAGAAGGGCGAGACCTGCGTGATCTATACCGACGGGGTCAGTGAGGCCATGAATCACGCCAGCGATCTGTACGGTGTGGATCGCTTGCGAGAACTGATGCAGGCCAGCACGGGTGGGCATGCCGAAGACCTCGGCAAGACCATCCTGGCTGATGTGCGCAAGTTTGCCAATGGCCGTCCACAGAACGACGATATCACCATCATGGTCTTCGGGCGGAAATAGCGTCGGATCGTTCGTGCTGCCCGGTCGCAAACCTATCTTGCTTGGGTCGTATGGACCGGCAACGAAACCACCATTGGTCGTGGTACCGTGATCATCTGACCGCGAGAGAAGACTGCACCACTCCACCGAGTCGTCGCCATGCCAAGATGGTTCAAGATGGCGCGAGCCAACATTCCCACTGAAATCAACTGCCCCAATGGCGCGGTCAGCGACCAGAGAAGTCGGCCGCCCACAACGCGAAAGATCATCGCCATATAAATCTGCTGCATGACGATCGCCGTCGCAGTCGCAGTCAGGGTTCCATTCCATCCACTGACGACAGTGCCATTCCAACTGGCAACTGCAAGCCATGCGAACAACGCCCAGGTCGGAATGATCGAGCAGAGGATCAATCTGGTCACAGACAGCACCAGCGCTTTTCTGGGCAGGGCACCGTAGAAAATACGGGACCAGCCGTGCCACGAGTCACGAATGCTTTCGTACATGCAGGTCTGGTAGATGCCATTATTTTGCAGAACGACAACCTGCAGACCACTCGACTTTGCGGCTCGTCCGATCGCGATGTCTTCGCTGATCTGGGCTCGAAAACGGCACCATCCGCCCAATGAGTCATAACCCTGACGCGATATCATCAAGAACGCGCCGTTGGCGTAGCTCGTCCGCAGCTTCGGGTTGTTCACCCTCGACGGTTGAAACCAGACCATCATCACGGACGAGCAAACGGGGACAGTCAGGTGTTCCCAGGCTCTATTGAGCACGAAATGCGGTGTCAGCGACAACAGATCGACGCCGCGCCGCTGCGCCTCCTGCACCGCCAGAGAAATTCCTGCGTCGGACTGGAGTTCGCAATCGGCATCGACATAGAGCAGCCAGTCGCCACTCGCCGATTGGCTGCCCACATGCATGGCGTGAGTCTTGCCGAACCAGCCTGACGGCAGATCTTCGATATGAATCACCTGCAACTGGTCTGAGAACTCCAGTTCCAGTTGATCCAGGATTTCACCGGTCGCGTCCGTGCTGCGATCGTTGATCGCGATGATTTCGAGGTTGGGATAGTCCTGCCGCAACAAGGATCGCAAACAAAGCTCGAAGCAATCCTCCTCATTGCGACCAGCCACCACGACAGAGACCCGAGGCAGGCCGCGTGGCAGGACCACCTTGTCCGTGCCAGAGACAACCTGTCGTTGCCTCAATCCATGAATCATCATGACCAAATAGACGGTCCAAAGTGCCACGACGCACCAGGATCCAACTTCCCAAAATGAGGCACTCAAGATCAACATTGGCGTCGCCCTCTGGGATTGGCCCATCGGCAGGGGTTAACGGCGCGCATCGGTTGCGCAGAATAAGAGTCGTGGCAAGGCGACCGTTCCGTGATCACCCAATGAGAGATTGCGACCGACCTCCGCCCTATACTGGTGAGGCGGAAGTCTTCAGCGTCGCAACTGCAGAGAATTAAGGAACTTCAGAGATCAAATGGCGTCGACTGGTTGTTCGACGGGCAGGGCGTGTTCTGGTTTGGTGTAGCCCAGGCCGCGGACGACTTCCAAGACTTCGCTCCATGTTGGAAACATCCGTCCGCTCGTTCGCTTGTATTCGTCCATGGCTTTCATGAATTCAATTTCATCGCCTGAATAATCACGTTCACAGGTCGTGGGGTCGATTAAACGACGACGTTCCACTTGTCGACGCGGGGCTTTTCGGCGTTCTTCTGCGACAAACGTCACATCTTTTTTCGGACGACGATCGCCACCAATTCGTCGATTTTGAGCTCGTCGTTCTGCGACAGCGATCTTTTCCATGTCTTCCATTGCAGCAAACTCCATATGCGGACATCGAGGGGGGGGCATTCCATCGCGGGTGTGGGAGCCATCCATAGCACGATTATGACCGCTACTCTGAGGGTTGCGCGGAAAACGAAGACTGCGAGGACATGATCAGAAAGAGAAACACTAACGCCATCAACTCATACCGGTTGTATGACCTGTAAGGGCCGCATCGACGCCAGCAGATTGATTGATGAGCCCGCGAGCTATTCAATCCGATCCAAGGCAGCACCGAACACGACGCGCACGCCTTGTTCATCAAACTTGGCAGCCAGGAAGGCGGCGTCAAAGAGTTTCGCGATCTCTTCGATTCGAGACAGATGCGTTTGAATCCGCTGCCGATCATTCGTCGAGTCAGCCGCCAAATGGCTGGCGATCCAGTCACCGCGCTTGGTGACAACATTACGCAACTGAACCAAGTCGATCCAGACCAATTGCGAAGTGCCGTGAAAGTACTGCTTTTCGTGAGCCGCCAGACGTGATGTCTTGATCGCATCCGCTCCCTCCGAAGCACCTCGTGTCGCAATGGCTTGGTGTGATGAAGCCAGCACCAGCCGCTCGGTTGTCGCCAGTGAGGCAGGGGACAAATTCTTGATTCCACTGATCCATCGCTCGACGCCGTCTTGCGTCGGTTTTGCTTTCACGAGAACCGGCCCGGAAGAAACCTTGCGCTGATGCGATAATGCGGCACTCAACAATGTCATTCCAAACTGGATGGCTTGATCCAGATTCATGGAGAGCGAAGGATCTGCACCAATAGAGAAATCACCAACCAAGTCAACGGGGGAGAGATCTGTCGAGACTTCGAAAGCTGGAATCAACGAGACTGTCCAGTCACGAAGAACTCGGGGCAAGATCTCTGTGAAGGGATCACGCCCTTGAAAAACGCTCCTCAAGACATTTCGACCTCGAGCGAATTCTTCAGACTTGGCGTCAGCAGCCGAGGCCAGCCAGAGTTGTACCCACGGAGTGACATCCATTCGGGATGAGATCGCGATGACCGCATTGGTGCTGATTCGCTTTGTCCAATCGTCGCCACCACCGGTCGAATTGACGAACTGACGCCAAGCTATTGGCAGGTCGACGCCCGACGTATCCGCGGCCACATCCACCACGACCGCATCGTCAAGTTGTATCGCGGCAGACAAAGCCGTCACTCGGTTTACGATCTGCAAAATCCAGGCGGCATCTCGTGACTGCCGCAACCCCTCGTCAATCACTCGGTCCCACTCGCGGACGTTCAGGAACAGAAATGCGACCGCATCCTGAGGCAACTGAGATCGATTCGCCTTGTAGAGCGGCAATTCGCTGAGTGATTGCATCATCTGTGCGGCACCCGTTTGTTGGCCCGCTGCACGAAACTCAATCACCTGCTGAATTCGATGCTCGTGATCGGACAGTGCGATCGTGCGATCAAAGATCACGTAATAAACGATCTCCCCTGAATTCGCTGACTTGGCACGCTGAACATACGTCTGCCCGTGAAATTCCTTGGTCTTAAGGATCTGGCTCGGTTCGAGAGTCGCCCATGTCCGCAGGGCCTCTGCCAACGCGGCAGCATTGGCAGCCTGAGCAATCACGACCCCTTCCGGTGGCTTTCCTTCAGGCAAGTAGATCGCCAGGACCAATGATTCCGAACACGCCGCCAGCAGTTGCTCGGAGAGCGACTTGCCGGTGGTCCGACGAACATACTCTTCCAATAACGTCCATTTCTGGAATCCGCCCCCATCGAGAAATCGCCTGACGGGAGGAAACGCTTTGAGACGAGACGCCAGGCGCGAGGTTTGAAGCTTCGAAAAGGCCGCATCAGGGTGCTGGACTTCAACACAGACCGCTGCTGCGTCACTGACAAGGTCGATCGGTGCCACTTCACTTGCGAGCACCTCAGCGACCCACATCAGCGGTAACAACACAGGCAACAGATATCGAATAAAGGTCATAAAGACTCCGCCAGCAAGATCGACTCGAATCGTGAAGCCCTGGTTCAGCCTCGCGGGACTTCGGGAGGGACGGTCGTCCACAAGAAGTCCATTGCTTGTGTGATCTGCGTGCCGATGGATCGCCCAATGGCCGTCACCCCTCCTGATGCATGTGGTTCATCGGGAACGGCAAGGTTTGAAGCGAGATTGGACATCCCC
>DASYEA010000208.1:0-2582 GCA_036499265.1 Schlesneria sp.
TCGGCGAGCAACACCTTGTTCACGCCGTCGAGCCTGGCTGCGGCTTCGGCCGCGGCTTTGCAGTCCTCGCCTGCGACCAGCACATGCACCTCGGAGCCAAGTTGCTTCGCCGCGGTGAGCGCCCTGGCCGTGGCTTCGTGCAGCGTTTTATTGTCGTGTTCTGCGACAAGAAGCGTCGGCATCAAAGGACCCCCGCCTCATTCTTGAGCTTCGCGACGAGATCGGCCACCGATGCGACCTTGATGCCGCCCTTACGCTTCTCAGGTTCCACCGTTTTCAGGATCTGCAAGCGCGGCTTCACGTCGACGCCGTAAGTTTCCGGTGTCTTTTCATCGATCGGCTTTTTCTTCGCCTTCATGATGTTGGGCAAACTGGCATAACGCGGCTCGTTCAGCCGCAGGTCGGTTGTCACAATGGCCGGGCCATTGAGCTTTAGCGTCTGCAAGCCGCCGTCAACCTCACGCGTGACAACAACGTCAGATCCTTCCAGCGTCAGTTTGGAGGCAAAAGTTCCTTGTGGCCAGCCAAGGAGCGCCGCGAGCATTTGCCCCGTTTGATTGCTGTCGTCGTCGATGGCCTGCTTGCCCATGATCACAAGGCCAGGCTGTTCCGTTTCGACGATTGCCTTGAGGATTTTCGCCACTGCCAGCGGCTCCACCGCCGCGTCGGTCTTTACCAGGATGCCGCGGTCGGCACCCATGGCGAGAGCTGTGCGGATGGTTTCCGCCGCGTGTGCCGGTCCGATGGAAATGACGACGATCTCGGTGGCCTTGCCGGCTTCCTTCTGCCGAATCGCCTCTTCCACCGCGATCTCGTCGAACGGATTCATCGACATCTTCACGTTGGCGAGATCGACGCCCGAGCCATCCGCCTTGACGCGAATTTTAACGTTGAAATCGACGACCCGTTTGACGGGCACCAGAATTTTCATTTGCATCTCTCAAGTCTAATTCTATTGCGAAATGAACGGAGCCCACCCCGTCGGACAAAGGGAGAGCATCGCTTCGCCACTTGGAAGCCCGGTTCTACAGCTGCATTTACGGTTGGACATCTTCGGTAAACCAGTCGGTCGGTAAATCGTGACCAAAGCCCTGCTCCTTGGCTTTGCGATAAACCACAGATCCGGCAGCCGCAAATTGATAGCCGAGGCCGAGATTATTCATGAAGCAGGTGATCTCCGTGTCGCTCTGGCGCCCTTTCGCTTTGCAGGCGATCACCTCCGCGAGGGTCGGGAATTTGGTGATGTCAACGTCTGTCGGATTTGCCGTTTTCCCTTCGCGGACAGACTCCTTTGATAGGTCAACGCTGATCTCGGTGATCGGCTTCAAGTCGCGAGTATGGATCACAACGCGGTCGAATTGACGAACCGCATCCATTTCTATCTCGGGCTTTCTTATCGCACCGACATGCATGCCTGGTTCGAGCCATTGCTTAAAGAAAACTGCGTCCTCGCTGCTGGTAGCGCAGAGCGCTATGTCTGCACCCGACAGCGCCGTTTCCGGCCGATCAACCGGCTGGACCTCGATATTGAGTTTCCCGCTCATTTCCTTGCAGAAGGCTTCACGCCGCTCCCGGTTAGGACTGAAGCAGCGGATAGTCTCGATGTCGCGGACGGCGCAGGCGGCCAAGAGTTGCGTTCCCGCCTGCCCGCCAGAGCCGATAATGCCAAGTGTCTTCGCGTTCCTGCGAGCAAGATATTTGACGCCAAGGCCGCTCGCACCGCCGACGCGAAAGCGTTGCATCACGCCGTCGGGCAGGATCGCCAGCGGCTCGCCATTTTCGGTCGAGAACAGAAGGACCAGCCCCACGTACCGGTTGTTCGGCGCCGCCGGTACTTTGACGCGGCGGACTTTTTCCCCAACCTTCGGCATAGTAATGATATCTGAGTTGATGCGGACAGCGCTGATGCCGAGTTTCGGGATTACGCCATCCATTGATTTCAGACTGTAGTGGGCCTCCTCACGCCCTGTTGGCACCAAACAGTCCGAGCGTCTTCGCGACAGGCCCCGGCCCTCCGCTAGCTCAACGTAGGATTCCTCCAGCGCCGCTATGCATTCCGGCATAGTCAACAGTTGCTCGACATCGTTGTTCGACAAGATCAGAGTCATAAGCGGATTCCTATTTACCTAGCAGGGTCTGCGTCGAGACAGCAGACGATCTCCAAGCTGGCCCAGCTTTTGACGAAACAGGACGGCGCTCTGACGCTAGCTCTTCTTCATCATGCCGTGTTGCTTGTGAGGCCGCGTTCTCTCAGCAGAGCGACAAATGCTGCCATCCAAACATCGTAATCCGGCCGCCGCCATGCAGTAACCAGGTTGCCATCTGTCACAGCCTTTCCTGGCTCGTGAACCCAGATACATCCTGCCGCATGGACATCAGCCTCAAGCACAACGTTTGCGCTGATACGCTTATTTTTAATTCCTGCCTGATGCAGCGCTTCGAGAATGACATTCGGCCCGTGGCAGATGCCTGTCACTGGTTTGTCGTTTTCGATGAAATGCCTGACAATCTCAATGCAGCGACGGTTCGCTCGCAGATATTCCGGGCCCGGTCCCCCTGGGATGACAACAGCATCAAAGGTG
>DASYEA010000209.1:0-2024 GCA_036499265.1 Schlesneria sp.
TGTTCGAGCAGCAACACCCCGTGCGCGATACTTTGCACCTGTAGATCGCGACCTTCTGCTGTCAGATCATCCAGCAGCAACACTGTGCATTGTCGTCCGACGAAGAACTGCTTCAAGGCCAGGATCTGGCGACGATAGCGCAATGGATTTCCAGCAAGCAGCCGTAATTCGGACAACGAATCGAAGACGACCCGTGCCGGTTTGATCCGCTCCACATCCTGCAAGATCGTTTTCGTGGTTTCGCTCAATTCCACATCCGCAGGGTGGAACATCGTGTATTGCTCTTCAGGATGCAGCGTGTTTTCCGATGGGATCAACTCGCGAATTGTGACACCTTCGAGTGACCATCCATGAGATTCGGCAACCTCTTCAATCTCTTCTCGCGTTTCCGACAGGCTGATATAGAGGACCGATTCTTTCGCCGCCGCCCCCTCCAGCAAGAACTGAAGGGCCAGCGTCGTCTTGCCCGAGCCCGGGATTCCTTCGATCAGATACAGCCGATTGGCTCGTAAGCCACCGTTCATGACATCGTCCAGCCCCTCAATGCCGGTCCTGACGAGCCGGGATTCCGTTTTTGGATCGGGGGCGGGCAAGGCGGACGACATAACATCCCTTCAGAGAAAGAGTTCGTATTCGAAGATCGATTGACAAATTTCAGCAGATTGCTGGAAGGCGAAATGTGTGTGGGAGGATTAAATCCTGAAAGTGGACGGGACTCAACGGAAAATCAGAGGAGGCGAGAATTGAATCTGAGGCAGCAAGTCATATGCCGCTGACGAGGGGCTCTAATCCGCTGCTCAACCTTTAAATATCCTGGGTTTCGAGCAATTCCTGACCTATTTCAGTCACCACATGTGGGGAAATGCGTACTGAGGTTTCACACTGGTCGATTTGTGGCCGGGGTCGTTTGGTAGTGGTCGGAGGAACCTTGGACTGAACTTCCCGGCCGCGGCATTGTCAATCTCTGGCCGGTTGCAGCGATAATGCATCAATTCAGGCAGGTTGACGCTTGTCCCGGCAGTCCGTATAAACCGATGGCTTCGCCCCGAAGTATGTGGCGTGCCTTCACTTTGGTTCGTTTGAGGATAGTCTGAGTCATGCTCTCGATTCGTCTGCCGGACGGTTCTGTTGTCGAGCACCCCGATCACGCGACTGCTTTCGATGTCGCGCAAGCCATCAGCCCACGCCTGGCCACGGCGGCGGTGGGGGCGATCGTGGACGGAACCACCGTCGATGTCATGCGACCGCTGGCGGAAGTCACCACCGAACGGCCGATCCCCGTGCAACTGCTCACAGAGAAAGATGCCGCGTCGCTAGCGATCCTGCGGCATTCGTGCGCGCATATTATGGCTCGCGCCGTGATGCGGTTGTGGCCGGGTGTGGAATTGGCATTCGGCCCGACCAAAGGCCACGGCTATTACTACGACATCGCCTGCAGTCACAAGATCAGTGAAGACGACTTCCCGCGGATCGAAGCCGAAATACAAAAAATCGTCGATGCGGGCGAGCCGTTCGAGCGGTTCATTTGCGATCGAGACGAAGCGGTGAAACTGGTCGATGGCATGTCGCAGAAGCTGAAGGCTGAGCACATCAACACCGGCCTGGCGACTCATCCGACCGTCAGCTTCTATCGACAGGGCGAATTTGTCGACCTCTGTCGTGGTCCGCACGTCCCCGATGCCAAACGAGTTAAAGCGTTCAAGTTGCTTTCCGTCGCCGGTGCGTTCTGGAAGGGAGACGCCAGCGGCCAGCAACTGCAGCGTCTCTACGGAACCGCGTGGTTCTCACAAAAGGACCTCGATAACTACCTCGACCAAGTCAATGAAGCCAAGCGCCGCGACCACCGCGTCCTGGGCAAACAACTGGGCTTGTTCACCATCAGCCAGGAAGTCGGCCAGGGATTGTGCCTGTGGCTGCCTAAGGGAGCGACCATTCGTTCGATCCTGGAAGACTTCATCTAGAAGGAACTGATCGCTCGCGGTTATCTGCCGGTCTACTCGCCGCACATCGGTCGAGTGGAACTC
>DASYEA010000210.1:0-2792 GCA_036499265.1 Schlesneria sp.
TAATACCCAACTGCTGCAAATAGGGAATTTTTTCGATCAAACCCGCGTACGTTCCGCGAACCTGATCGCTAAGTCCCGAGTTGGGATGCTGTGTGAATCCTCTAACATGCATCTCATAGATGATGGTCTGAGAGGACGGCTTCTGCAGTGGCGCGTCCTCCTCCCAGTCATAGTGACTTGGATCGACAACCACGTTCTTCATGGACGTTGCCGCATTGTCCCCCTCGAATCGTGCGGCATCGCGGGAGTAACTCTTCGGAACAACGACGCCACGGCCGTAAGGATCGAGCAGAACTTTGCCGGAATCGAATCGTCGCCCGTGAGTTGGATCGGACTCACCGTGCACTCGATATCCGTAGAGTTGCCCTTCTGAAACGCCAGGAATGAGCACGTGCCAGTAGTGATAAGTTCGATTCGTCGCGGGATCGAGAGTAATGACCCGAGAAGGGGTGGCGTCATCATCCCGATCAAAGAACAGCAGTTCAACGCTCGAAGCAGTTCGAGAATACAAGCTGAAATTGACACCATCATTGGTGAAAGTGGCACCCAGCGGCGAACTCGTTCCAACGTCTTCGCAAGAAGCCATGATTGTCTGACGCCGAAAGTGTTGCAGAATTCAGAAGAGACTGGAGATTTACGTCAGCAGAATCAGCTTGGATGGGTCTCAATCAGCCGGCAAATCACGGATTGATCATCATCACGTCGAATGCGAAATCGATCTTCGTAGCCGTTATCGTTCTGGTTCCAGTGACAAAACATATTGTGATATCGACATGCCCACCCGAACTTCGGGAAGACATCATGTCGCGACGTCCTTTCCAGCGATTTCAGGATACCTTGCTTGTGCGATTCAATAGCGTCCCAATCGACGCGACCGTCGCGCACGGCGGCCTGCAGATAGTTGACAAACCACCAGCCATCGACATCGCGACAGATTGAATTACCCTTGTCCTGGTGGCATTCACGATCACTCCCCTGATACGAATCAAGGAGCACCTTGCTCAATGATTCCGACAACAGGACTCGCGGCACGATCGCAGCCTTCGATTCTAATTCGTAGCATTCGATCAGGGAGGCACCGAAAATAATCTCGTCCGTCATGCAGACCGGACCAGATGTCAATCCACCTCGCAGGAACAATCCGTTGAAAGACATCCGGAGCTGGTATTGCTGGACGCAGCGCACGACAAACCAGGCCGCCGCGGCGTCATCACGATTCGAGTCTTCGAAAGCATAACCAAGAACAAGGTTGTCGCTAAAAAATTTAACGGACCAGCCGCGCGGGATCTCTGTAGAATCGTCGGCGACGACCTGCCGCACAAATTCTCGCGAATTGCTGATGGCACCCGCAATTAGGTCGAGCAACTCCTGTGATTCACCTGTCTGCGCTGTCGAAGTGACTCGATTCGAGAATCCGAGCAAATCGAGGAAGCCAACAATGGACGCCCGAAGTAGCGGCCGCCCATTGCTGTCGACGTAAGCTGATTGCGTCGATTCCACGATAGTCCCCTGTCCGCTTCAAATGTGAGTCGCCGAATCGAAGTTTGTTTCGCGGTATCACGCGGCGGCTTCAATCGAATGCCTGCCAATGCCAACTAAATGACCGTGCGCAATTCTGGTCGTTTTGGATTTCAGTTTGGGTGCCACTGGTGGCCGCTTTGGGCCACCAGTGTCTTCACGTTGCTGCGATGGCTTTGATCGGGTAGTGAGCCTATGCAATATTCAGCGTCACCACGCCTTGTTTACTCTGCGACACATCGACCAGACACTGGCAACGCAAAGCCGTCGCCAGTGGCACCCGAAATGTTTTTTTCGAAAGCAGAATTGCGCACGCTCGTTTAGACGTTGTCTCCACCTGTGGACGTTCCGCGCTTTGCACTGGGGCCTTGCGAGTTCCATCTCCAGCCTGCGATTTCGGGCAGGTCGTCTCCATATTTCTTGACGTATTGCTTGTGCTCGAGCAGTTTGTCGCGCAACGCCTGCTTGGCATATGCAGCGCGGGAAGCCAATTGTGGGACGCGATCGATCACGTCATTTACCAGTGAAAAACGGTCGAGCTCATTCATCACCACCATGTCGAACGGCGTGGTCGTCGAGCCTTCCTCTTTGAATCCGCGCACATGCATGTTGTCGTGTCCGTGGCGACGGTAGGTCAACCGATGAATCAGCCAAGGGTAGCCATGGAAGGCGAAGATGATCGGCTTGTCCGTCGTGAAGATCGCATCGAATTCGTGGTCGGGCAGTCCATGTGGATGCTCATGTGGTGGCTGCAACTTCATCAGGTCGAGAACATTCACAACGCGGATTTTCAGGTCAGGGACATGCTTACGAAGCAGTTCAACGGCGGCCAGAGTTTCCAGTGTTGGGACATCTCCACAGCAGGCCATGACGACATCCGGTTCGCTACCCTTGTCATTCGAGGCGAATTCCCAGATCCCGATACCAGCAGTGCAATGCTTGATGGCTTCGTCCATCGTCAGCCATTGCGGAGCCGGTTGCTTGCCCGCCACGATCACATTGACGTAGTTGCGACTGCGCAGGCAGTGATCGGTGACACTCAATAACGTGTTGGCGTCTGGTGGCAGATAAACGCGAACGACCTCCGCCTTCTTGTTTACGACGTGGTCGAGGAACCCCGGATCCTGGTGAGAAAGGCCATTGTGGTCCTGCCGCCAGACGTGCGAACTGAGCAGATAGTTCAGCGATGCGACCGGTCGCCGCCAGGGAATGTGGTTGCATGTCTTCAACCACTTGGCGTGCTGATTGAACATCGAGTCGATGATGTGAATGAA
>DASYEA010000211.1:0-2038 GCA_036499265.1 Schlesneria sp.
CTGAACATCGTGCGTGGCGAGCCATTGAAAATGACGAATGGAGTCGCATTGTCCGTCAACCGGACTCGCATGGGCCAAAGTGCCGCCGCCGTCATTCGCGCCATCTGATTTCGAACCGCAACCGGGCATTCTCCGCGATCATCGAGATACCCGACGTCGGTCTGCCCTGACGGATTTACCAGATTCGGCTACAATGGGCGTGAACCGCCTGTGGCATCGATGCCACGAGCCTTTTCTGAAGAGATGGAGCGACGATGACTCGCAGATCCCACGGCAATCCGAGCGTCCCTTTTCCTCGACGCGCGATTATTCAAATTGTGACAACTCTGGCCGTCGTGATCGCCTTCAGTGTGATACTGAACCGTGTCCCCGCGCAATCAACTCCTTCCGCCGATCCCATAGCGACACCCACGCCGAAGCCCGTGAAGGTTGCTCCAAAGGGAATCCCGCGCGAGCCTATTGAGGTGATCTTCGCCCTGGGGCCATTCCTGTACCCTCTCGCGTTGACATCGTTCATCGTTGTCTGGTTCTCAATCGAGCGACTGGTCGTCTTGCGACGAGGCCGGGTGATTCCCCGCCCTTTCGTGCGTCGCTTCTTCGAGCATCTTGAAGAAGGAAAGCTCGATCAAAAATCGGCCTTGAAGTTGTGCGAAGAGAACGGCAGTCCAATCGCAACCGTCTTTGCTCACGGGATCCGCAAGTGGGGTAAGAGCAGCGTCGAAGTGGAGCAAGCCATCATCGACGGTGGCGATCGCCAAGTCAGCCAATTGCGTAAGCATCTACGAGTCCTCAACGGGGCTTCCACTGTGGCACCACTGTTGGGACTGCTTGGCACAATCGTCGGGATGATTGAATCGTTCAACACGATTGCCACCAAGGCCGCAATGGGAAAATCAGAAGAGTTGGCATCCGGAATCGGCTTGGCGCTGCTGACAACGGCAGCGGGGCTAGTGATCTCGATTCCAGCTCTGGTGATGTATATGTACTTCTCTGGTCGGGTGGATGCACTGGTGATCGAAATGGACGGCCTGTCTCAAGAGCTCGTCGACATGATCTCGGCGGAGGGGTTGGCCGAGCAAGCTCGCACACCGCGGACTCCACCCCCGAGCAAGCCTGAAACTCGCAAGGCGGTCTAAGCGAGTTAACGCTCGTTTCTAATATCAATCACTCGCAAATTGGCATCATCGCTTCCTTGGAGGCGAATAATCACTCGTGATGTTCCCGGCGCTCCGCAGGCCCACACCTCGGCAATCCCAAGTTTGGTGAAGACCCTTGATAGCGAATTCGGGTTGACGAATTTTCTCGCGATCGCCGCAGTCATTCCAACCGCTACCGACCCGGATTCGACCGAATTCGCTAAAGGTGTCAAGTCAGGACTTTCACCTTTCGACTTGATCCACGTCCCCCCAGCGTTTGTGTAGCCAAGCGACCTCAGCTTGTCTGTCACTTCAATAATCATCGGATCCAGCTTGTTAGCTTCCGCCAGTAGACTGACGGCCTTCCGTTCGTCCTGAGCCAGCGACAGGTATTCTTCAGCGAGTTGCAGCAGTCCCGCCGGGCCTTCCTGTCGCGATCCCGACTCGCGCGCTTGCAGCCAACGGGCCACAGCCAGTTTCGCCTGATCCGGCTGTTGTCGCGCACGAAAATCAGCGGCCAGTAGTTCGATCTCTGGCCTGGTCGCGGTCGTCGCTTGCTCCAAGCGCCACTTCATTCGGAGATCTCGATATTGACCCGCTAGTGAGATTGCTTCTGGAACCTGCTGTTCTAATCGCTTCACGATCATGTCCGCATTGGAGCCATCTTTCGCAGCGTCATGCAGGATCGTCTTCAATAGCACCGACGCGTAAAAAAGACGCTGCAATTGCTGGCGAACATCCGGTGGGGAGTCGCGATAGACCAGCAACGGCTCTTTCTCGTAACGCTCTTTCAAGTCATCTGGGAACGCGGCCATTGGCTGAGTACACGCGGGATAGTCCTGCGCCAGTTTCGATGCCAGCTTGACCCACAACTGCTGATCATCGGACTTCACGGCCTGATT
>DASYEA010000212.1:0-2631 GCA_036499265.1 Schlesneria sp.
CCCTGACCCGTGGCACCTGACGGATCGACTATGCAACTGAGTCTCGGACAACACATGAAGATGAGCCAGCAGATGAAGCTGGCTCCGCGCATGATTCAATCGATGGAGATTCTTCAGTTGCCACTGATGGCACTGGATGAACGAATCGAACAGGAAATCAGCGAAAATCCTTGTCTAGAACGACTTGCCTCGGACCCTGACGCTCCCGAAGCCGAACACAATCGCGAAGAAGCCCGCGAGGAAGCTTCTGAGAAGAGTGTGGGCGAAGAAGTCCTGCAGGTCGATTCGAACAACAATAACGAAGCCGATTTCGAACGCCTGCTCGAGATTTCGCAGGACTGGCCCGAAGACAACTACACGTCCGGCAGCAAGCCATCCTCCAACCGGATGGAAGACGATTCGGACCGTCAGCACGACATGATTTCGAATATCTGCGAGAAGCCGCAGTCGCTGACTGAATACTTGCTTGAACAGTTCTTCTATTTCAACACACCGGTTGAAGTGCGAGATTTCGGCGAGTTCCTGATCCAGAACCTGGACCCCAACGGTCGCCTTCCCACGACGCTGCCTGAATTGATCCAAGTCTATGGTCGACCGATTTCACCGACCGATGCTCAAGCGGCACTGCAACTGATTCAGCGCCTCGATCCACCCGGTTGCGGTGCTCGTGACTGGCGTGAATGTCTGTTACTGCAGGTGACCGAAGAGACGCCACATCGTGATGTACTGACGACACTGATCACGTCACACTTCGAAGATCTGGCGCAAAATCGACTGCCGCTAATTGAACGCAAAACCGGGTATTCCATCCCCATCATCAAAGAAGCATTCGAAGAGCTGAAGAAGCTGGACCCGTATCCCGGCAAAGGCTTCGAAGCGCGACCGGCTCAAGCAGTCACGCCTGATGTTTTCGTCGACAAGTTGGCTGACGATAAGTGGGTCGTCCGACTCGAAGACGAATACACGCCGCGATTGCGAATCAGCAAGCGCTATCAGGAAATGCTGAAGGCGGGTGTCGACGCCAAGACCAAGGAATACATCAAGCGCAAGATCGACTCGGCCAAGTGGCTGATTGAAAGCATTGAGCAGCGTCATAACACGCTCAAACGAGTCGCCCAGGCGATCGTCGATCGCCAGAACGGGTTCCTCGAATACGGCCCCGAAGCGATCTCGCCGCTTAAGATGCAAGAGATCGCCGACGTGGTCAAAGTCCACGTGACAACGGTCTCGCGAGCGGTGGATGACAAGTGGATCCAGACCCCGCGCGGTCTTTATCCGCTCAAGCGATTCTTCGGCGGTGGGACAGTGACGGAAACAGGCGAAGAAGTCGCCTGGGACATCATCCGTATCAAGCTGAAAGAGATCGTCGAAGCCGAAGACAAGAACGATCCGCTCAGTGACGATGCCCTTGTCGAAGAACTCGCCAAGCACGGGTACAACCTGGCTCGCCGCACGGTAACCAAATATCGCAAAGCGCTCGACATTCCATCGTCACGGCAACGCCGAGCTTATTGACTTGCTTTGCTGGTTACGTTCGTCGAACAACGAAAAGCAAGTACAGCGAGACCAGTACTTTCGAGCGAGGTTGCGCGTTCCCGATTCCGCCGGACTAGACGGTCCCCGACAGTGTGGCCGCGGCGACGATTGACGTCTCACCCAGCCCTAGGATCGTCGCGACCAGAACAGTCGCGAATGCTGTTATTCTCCTGAAATCATACCCTTCCAGAATCGTTTCACTCGGGATTGTCGTCGAGTCAACAAGGCCGGCTCCGTTTCGCCGAGCACCCCAGACCTCATCGCTGACTTCCCACTTTAGAAGACATTCAATCCTAAACCGCATTTTAGCTGTTTGGAAATTGCAGTTCGGACAACTGGATTATACCCGAAATAGTTTTGCGCTAATTCGTTCGAGAACAATTATGGCGAGTGCCGACCTGGTACATAACAGGCCACGTTTCTGGTCGACTCATACGAAGTAGCGATAACCGTATTGCATCGACAAGGATCTTCAGAGCAACGCACGGCGCTTCTGCGATGGTTGGCGGCTCGATAGGCCGACAGTCTTCACCATTACAGCACATCCCGACCACTGTGGCGTCGCGTGAGCATCAAACCAATGAGTCCAACCCTGTTTTGACGCGACTCGGCAACCGCGCATTAGTGCCTTCTCATGGCTTGCGTCCCCATATCACCGCGGCCACACCCACAATCAGGCCAAGCACACATTCAAGGACCAGCAATAGCCAAAGCCGCATGTCTCGTGGTCTAGATATGAGTTGCGCGGTCGCGATCCAAAACATTGCAATTGAACCAATGGCCACAATCGTTCCGTTCCAGCGAGCACCAGTTTTGCTGTCCCGAGTCCGATCTTTTGATGAGCGTTTTGGTACATGCAACCGGAACGACCTCATTGGTTTCATCCGCCAACCTCGAACCAGTAGATGCTGATCGACACCTGTGTTGATGGGGCTGATTTTTGAGAAGAGTTATTGCTCGGCAGAGAACATCTACAACATGTACCTGCCGCGAATTCCACGAAGAAACGCCACTTGTTGACGTTTACGATGGTCGAGATGAGTCTGCCGAACCAGAGTTTTCCCATCCTGCGCTTCGATACACGATCGTAAGAAT
>DASYEA010000213.1:0-4441 GCA_036499265.1 Schlesneria sp.
TATGTTCAGGGCTCGAACTTCGTCGGCGTCGAAATCGTCCGCAGACTATTGAAATTGGATTTCCAAGAAGGTGATTGTTGAATGACTCGAACTGTGGCCTTGCTGGGGTTGTTGACGACGGGATTAATGGGTTGCGGTGGCCTGCAAAGTCCAAGTGGAATTGTCCCCGTCAGCGGTGTGGTGATTTATAATGATGTTCCGGTCGCTGATGCTGTCGTGACATTCATCCCCGAGAAGGGACCGAAGGCGACCGCGACGACCGATACGGATGGTCAGTTCAAATTGACGACCACCCTCCCCAATGACGGAGCCGTGAAGGGGGTTCATCAAATCACGATCGAATTGATGGAGCCCGCGGATCCTGCGAAACCCTATGCGATGCGCAAATCGCTGTTGCCAGAGAAATACGCTTCTCTCAAAGACAGTGGATTGAAAGAGACGATCAGCGGCCCAGCGACTCTGGAGCTCAAATTGTCTGACAAGTGATCTGTGAGCGGATTGAGACAACGTCGCTCGCTGGCGTCATTTTGCTGACAAAAGCGAGTCAAGAGGTCGGTGGCCTGCGCTGCAGTGCGTAGGCCCGATTTGAATCGCCGAGGTTTGGTGTGACGGATCAGTGGCTCTACAAGGTGTTTGGACAAGAATTCGGTCCAATTTCCTTTGAAGAACTGCAGACACTGGCGGACATCGGGATCCTCTCGAACTCAGATGAAGTACGCCCCGAAAGTGCTGCCCGCTGGAAGACCGCCGAGACCGTCGCTGAGTTGGGGCTGAAAACCTCAACGAACATCGCCGTGGCGATCGATCTGGAACTCGATTCGGTGACTCCCACCGAATCGGCGAGATCGGATGACTGGTTCTGCCAGATGCTGGGGCAAGAGTTGGGGCCATTGAGTTTCCGCGAACTGGTCGACTATGCGCAACAAGGTCAGGTGGCCGCAGATGACCTGGTGAAGCTGGGGGCCAACGGAAAATGGCGGCGCGTCGGTTCGATTGGGCGTCTGGTTGCCGTGTTGCCCTATCAAGAACAGCCGACTCAAGTCGCGCCACGTTCCACGAATCTGGGCGACTCCCAAGAAGTCGAAGTTCCTCTGGCCCCCATCGCGGCACCGCTGGTTACGCCCTCAGTTCCGTCCCCGGCAGCACTCGCTGAACTGCAGGAAGCGGAGGCGGCGTTGGTCAAGGCACAAGTGGCCTGCGCACCCATGATTCAGGCTGCTCACCATCAAGTAAGTTGGGCTTCCAGCCCAACCTGCGACCCGACCTGGGCTGTCTCGATTAATGGTGTCACTGAAGGCCCAGTCTCGTTTGCCCAAGTCATGGAGTGGGCGATTTCCGGTAAATTGAGGCCGATCGACTTTCTCTGCCAGGGAAGGTTCGGCCAATACGTTCCTGCGGCAATCGTGCCTGGGGTATTTCAGGCAGCCAGCCTGATGAAAACAGTGCACGAAGCTTTGAATGCGGCCCGCGGTCGCGTCGCCGCGGCGCGGGCCGCGATTCCCGAAGGTGCGTCCGTTGCCACGCTAGAAGTTGCTAAGGCAAGTTCTAACATCGCGACTGAGGCTGTCTCGATTCCAGCAGCTGCGGTGGCGACAAAAGAAGGTCAGCCGAATCGAAGAGAACCATCGAACGAGGAAGAATCGGCCAAATCAAAGACTGTCGTCCAAGCGAGTGTTGCCGAAGTGAGGGTCGTACCGGCGGAGTCGACGCCCGCTGTGATAACGCCCGTAGAGAGTCATGTTTCATCTGCCGGGTTCGGTGGCTCGTCGATTTCTCGGCCGATCGCGGTCGCATCGGCACCGCGACCGCGAGGTTCATCAGAACGAGCTTCTTCGTCGTCGACGATGCTGGAAACGATCACATCATCGGGACGCAATATCGCCGTGGTGGCGGGAGCTCTGATTTTGATCGGTGGCGGCTGGATGTACATGTCCGGTGGTGCCGCAGCCGATGTCCGCCGATACTACGCCCTGAAAGAAATTCTTGACGAGGTTCACTCGCTGCGAGAAAAGAAGTCGACAAACTTTGCCGCGCTCAAGAAAAAAGCCGTGAAGATCGGCAGCACGACAGCCAAAACTTTGGCAAAGCAACAAAGCAGTCGCCCATCCGCTCAATTCCTGCTGCGAGCCGCCAGGGACGAATTGCCAAAAATGATCTATGGCGATTTGTCTGTCGAAACAGCGGCCGAGAAGAAATTTGTAGGCCAACTGTCGGAAGCGGCCAACGCCTTGGGGCTCAAAACGCGATGACGACTTGATGAGTCAGCTTGCCACCTTAATGCGTGCGGATTTGTCTCATTCGTGGTCCAATTTTTCTCCCGGTTGCATGTTCCTCAGGGGCGATGCGCAAACGGAGTCCTTCCGTGGGAGCCGCTGTTGTTGATCATCGAACGTCGGTAGGATGCGGGAAGTATTGCACGCAAGTCAGAGGCGGTCGGAGATGGGATCATGTTGTGGATATGGGGGATCGGGATCGTCGTCGTATTCCTGGCGATTGTCAGCGTGACGGCGATTCCGTTGGCGAAACGCTGGAACAAGCGCGATGCTCAACTGGCGGTGAAACAGTTTCGCCTGCAGCGCGAAAAGTTGGAGGCGAAGTTTTTTGACTTGGCGAAAACGCTGGGCAAGCCTAGAGGATTGCGGTGGCTCGACTGCGACTGGCTGAGTGCCGTGACCTTCGCACGGGATCGCCAGACGAAATTGCTCACCGCGTTTGCCGGGGTCAACATCCGGTTTGAAGCGATCGAGGGTGGTGATATGGAAGATGTGGCGGCCGTCAGTACGGTCCGCGACGCGGTCGCCGTCTTTCACTATCAGAACGGCAATTGGGGGACGGGCGGCAAAGCTCTGTTCAACATGAATGCCGAAGAAGCGCTTGCGCGTCTGACGGCACAGTTCGAAGCCGTCCCAAGCGAATGGCCGCAATCCTGAATGGTTTTGCTAACAGTCTGAAGTCTACGGAAACACCATTATGTCGCGCGATTCGTGGAGCTTTTTCTCTGCCGGCCAGATTGTGTTTGGGTCGGGGGCCGTGAAGAAACTCGGGCAGTTGATCAAGCCCTGGAAATCCACCCGCGCCCTGATCATTGCCGATGCGGCTTTGGTGAAAGCAGGCATTGTCGCTCGCGTGGAAGCTCCGCTGCGTAGTGCCGGTCTGACTGTCGATATTTTTGACGGTGGTGTCCCCGAGCCGTCGTTTGCCATCGCAGAACAAGCGATCGAGATGGCGAAGAAAGCCACGCCTGATGTCTTGCTGGGTGTCGGCGGTGGCAGCAACATGGACCTCGCCAAGGTTGTGGCGACGGTGTTGACTCATGGCGGCAACTGCCGAGATTTCACCGGGTTCGGCAATGTTCCCGGCCCCATCATGCCGCTGGTCTGTTTACCCACAACGGCGGGGACTGGCAGCGAAGTGTCGCATGCGGCTGTGCTGACGGATACCGAAAACCAAATGAAGCTGAGTATCCTCAGCCACTATCTTCGTCCGGCACTGGCCGTAGTGGATCCGGAACTGACGCTCACCTGCCCGCCGCGTGCGACGGCGGACAGCGGCATCGATGCATTGACGCACGCGATCGAAGGGATGACAGCGACTCGATACAACGAACTCAATGTCCCTGCCGGCGAACCTTTTCCGTATGACGGAAAGCAGCCAATCGCCGATTGCATGGCAGAGAAGGCGATCGAGTTGGTTGGGCTGCACCTGGTCACGGCAGTTCGCGAACCGAACAATCTGGCCGCTCGCGAAGGGATGGCTCTGGCCGGAACATTGGCAGGATTGGCGTTTTCTAACAGTGCCGTCGCCGCGGTGCACGCGTTGGAGTATCCACTCGGTGGAGCGCTACACTGTTCGCATGGGGCTGGGAATGGCTTACTACTGCCTTACGTGATGCGCTACAACCTGTCGCTCCGGATCCCGGAGTTCGCCAAGATTGCGAGATTACTTGGCGAGGATACGAGCGGGCTATCACCGGAAGCAGCCGCAGAACGAGCAGTCACTGCCGTAGAGCGGCTGCGACGTGAGATCGGTATCCCGGAACGAATCCGCGATATCGGCGGGACCGAGGAGCAGTTACCCGGCTTTGCGAAGAAGTCGTTCGCCATCAAGCGATTGATGCTGCTGAACGCGCGTCAGCCCACCGAAGAGGATCTGCTTGCCATCTTGCGAGCGGCATTCTAATTCGAAGAAGAATGCAGTTGACCACGAATCTCACGAATCCGCACAAATAAGAATTAGAAGGCAGACTCTTCTTTCTTGATTCGTGTTAATTCGTCAAATTCGTGGTCTCTCTTCCTGGCCTACTCTTTCACCTCTGGTAGATCGGCAGGAAGCCGTTGTCGATTTGCAGGATCGTGCAGTTGATGGCCGTGGTGTAAACCGGGCCGACGTGGCCCTCTTTCCACGAACCATTGGCCGACTGCTGGTTCATGATCTGCTTGGC
>DASYEA010000214.1:0-2624 GCA_036499265.1 Schlesneria sp.
GATCGTGGAAGTTTGAAGCGGATAAGGCTCGCAGTGCCACTCGTCTCGCTTCAGATCCTGAGTGGAAAGAACAGGATCCACAACTCCCCAAGAGTGCCTGGTATATGACCGACGCCTTGTTCGTCGGATTCCGAGTCATTCGTCCGATGCAGCCTCCTTCAGCAGAAGAGCGAAAGAACTTGCAATTGGATGCCGTCCTGCCCAGTGACGCCCGCGAACGCGTTACGATCGACGAATAGACTTTGGCTCCTGTTAGTACACCTTTGATGTCCGAGACCGCTGATTTGCCCGAAGTTGATTGAATCGTTGTTGCCTTGCCCTACATCGCCTGGAGAAACCTCATGGATCATTCCGCAGAGTCCACTCGACGTGATTTTCTGAAAACGTCCTCGGTTGTCGCGCTTGGTACGACTGCCTTGGGAACGTTGGGATTGAATAGTTCAGTCTATGCCAGCGGTGATGACACGATCAAGATCGGTCTCGTTGGCTGCGGCGGACGCGGAACTGGGGCTGCGACGCAGGCACTATCGACGAATGGTAATGTCAAACTTGTCGCCGTGGGCGATGCCTTCGAAGACAACGCTCGCAACGTTTTGAATGGCGTTAAAGGCGGACTCGGGGACAAGGCCGATCGCGTGCAAGTGTCTCCTGAGAAAATCTTCACGGGATTCGACGCCTATCAGAAGGTGATCGACAGCGGCGTGGATCTGGTGCTGCTGGCGACACCTCCTGGTTTCCGACCGATTCACTTTGAATACGCGGTCAAAGCCGGCAAGAACATCTTCATGGAGAAGCCAGTCGCGGTGGATGCCCCCGGGGTTCGCCAAGTTCTAGAAGCCAACAAGATCGCCAAGGAAAAGAAGCTGAAGGTCGGCGTCGGTCTGCAACGCCATCATCAAGCTCCATACCTCGAAGCGATTCAGCGGATTCACGACGGCGCGATCGGTGACGTGATGGCGATGCGCGTGTACTGGAACGGCGGCGGCGTCTGGGATCCACGCATCAAGCGAGAACAGGCTAAGAGCGAAATGGAGTACCAGATGCGAAACTGGTACTACTACAACTGGCTATGTGGCGACCACATCTGCGAACAGCACATTCATAACCTGGACGTCGGAAACTGGGTGAAGCAAGGTCATCCGGTCAAAGCGAACGGCATGGGCGGTCGCCAAGTCCGCACCGACAAGAAGTATGGCGAGATCTACGACCATCACTATGTCGAGTTCGAGTACAAAGACGGCAGTCGGATGTACAGCCAGTGCCGGCACATCCCGAACACGTGGAACAGCGTCAGCGAGTTCGCCCACGGGACCAAGGGGAACGCCAATCCCGGTGGTCAGGTGATGCCGTTCAACGGTCCTGCCTATCGATTCGAAGGAAACCACAAGGATCCATACCAAGTCGAACACGACGACCTGGCCGCTGCGATCCGCAAGGGGTTGGAATACAACGAAGCCGACAATGGGGCCTATAGCTCGATGACATCAATCCTCGGCCGGATGTGTACTTACTCCGGTAAGGAACTCACCTGGGATGCTGCGATCAATTCGAACATCAGCCTCATGCCGAAGAATTACTCCTTCGACGCCGATCCCCCAGTCATGCCACGCGAAGATGGGTCATACCCCATCGCCGTGCCAGGCCTGACGCGAGTTATCTAAACCCGCCTGATCGAGTGAAATGATTGAGAACAGCCCGCTGCAGATTTGCAGCGGGCTGTTTCGTTATATCGACTTGATCCGCACCAACGTCGTCGTACGGCTACCAATTCTCTGACGTGGTTTGCTACTTCACGTCCAGCACGGCGAGCGGCAGTCGCGTCCGATCACCTGTCGCTCGTAGTTCGTTCAGGATCGCGGTGCTTTCTGGCGTCGCAAAACCAGACCACATCTGCTTGCCGTCTTTCAACACTTCGACTCGCTTCTCAAAATCGATGGAGTCGGGTCCCAGGCGAATGAGATAATGCTTGGCAGGAGATGCCACTCGAATCTTATTCCCTTCGTTAATCGTACCACGGATATTCATTTCTGACCGCTTCGCAAACGCTCCCTTAGGTTCTGGGAGAATCACTGTCCAGGGAAGGTCGACTGCAGTCAGCCAAAAAAAGCGATTGTCCGTCTTACGCAGTGTGACCATTTCGAAATCATGCGGACGATCGGCATCTTTCGGCGGTGGCTTTCGCGTATGCAGATCCATCCAGTCGAAGACTTTTGGCACCTCATCCATATAACGGTCAACACCGCGGCCCAGGTACTCAACGAGCATGAAATCGAACTGATATCCGTATTTGAAGATCTTGTCGAAGACGGAGTTGTTAGCGTTATCCCGCTGCACCGTTCCATTGGGACCATCTCGAACGTCGACGTTGAAACCACGGCCAATGACATACCAGGCGGTGAATCGCCCATTCATGAAAGACCGCTTAGAATAGTGCTGGCATTCTCCGCCGATGGGGATGACGCCGGCAAATTCGTCTGGGTGAGCCATGCCAAGATCGAAAGCCGCGTCGGCACCGATGCCATGCCCGGAAAGAAAGACTCGATTCGAATCGATGTTGAATCGCTTGCGCGCGTCTCGTAGTGAGTCGATCACGCTGCGATGCGCTGTCTCACTATAGGTGTAAT
>DASYEA010000215.1:0-2690 GCA_036499265.1 Schlesneria sp.
TTCCGGGCCAACCGGCTGCCTCGGATGGCAGAAGACAACTTCTTACCCTCACGCGTTTCAAGACGAATTCGCTTCTTATCGATGATCGTCGGCGAATCCGGAGATCTGCCGGAACGCTCGATCTGTCACAAGTGCTCTTGATTGTTCATTCGCGCCAGTCGGCGCGCGGGGCGATCAACACAATCCGATCTCTCCATTCCATTTCTAGACGACTTGAGGGCACAGTGAGATACGAAACGCGACCCGCAGTGGCAGCTATGGCCATCTTCTTGTCGGCTGCCTGTTCGGCCTTCGCGGGGACGCCGTCCGGAGTGATTCGAGTGGACGTGACTCTTGGTCCCGCAGTCACCGCGCCGAGTATTTTCTATGTCGATCCAATTAACGGAAGTGTGGATGGAGATGGGTCGCGCGTGAAGCCGTGGCGCACGTTTGCAGAAGTCGTGGGGAAGAAATTAATCAACGGTGAAGATTCGACGAAAGGAGTCATTCACGCCGGAGACATGGTCTACTTGCTCAGTGGAAACCACGGGTCCGTCAATATCAACACCTACAACGGCCAGTTCAACAACACTTCGCCAATCACGGTTCAGGCGATGCCGAAACACATCCCGGTGCTGAATCAGTTGACGTTGAGGAACGTTTCAAACTGGACATTTCGCGGCATAACATTTGCGCCACCGACGTTGGCACCAGGTGACGTCATTTCAAAATGGTTCACACTCGCCACTTTCGCTGACACTAACGGCATCGTGTTTGACAAGAACACGCTGTATTCGCAGGCCGACGTAACGGCGTGGTCTCCGCAGGATTGGATGGACCAATCTGTTTGCCGGGCCATTTATTTCACCGGAGACGGCTGCACAATCAGCAACAACGTAATCCGAAATGTGCGCAATGGAATCGCCGTTGGTGGAGACTCTGTGACCGTGACAGGGAACATCGTCGACTATTTTAGCGGTGATGCAATCGAGTTCACCTCCAGCAACACGCTCATTCGTTCCAATGTGATTACCAATCATTACGGATATCTCGACAACGGATCTCCCAACGACGGGATTCAGGGCTGGACCGTGGGGGGAGTGACAGGTCACAATATCTTGATCGACCGAAATCTGGTGATGTCGTCCACAGGCCAGTACGCGACGATTCCGCCCGTGGCGTCTGGGACCGGAAACGACGTGCTGCAAGGGATTTCGATCTTTGATGGAACATGGAAAGATGTCGTCGTCACCAATAACGTCGTGATCGTGCCGGCGTTTCACGCGATTTCCATGTACGGCGTGAGCAGTCTGAATATCCAGAACAACACTGCTGTGACATACAGCACATCGCCAAGCATTGTCGGATGGATCGGCGTATTCAATAAGAAGGATGGCACGGTTCCGACAAGGATTACCGTGCGAAACAACATCGCGACATCACTGAGCATGAATGTTGCAGGGGTGACTAAAGATCACAATATCGTGCTGACTTCGAAAAAAGGGGTGACGGACCTGGTCGCTGATCCGCTGACGGTATTCGTGACTTACAAACCGGCCCAAGGTTTGTTTGATCTGCATCTGGCACCTGGCAGTCCAGCAATCGCCGCCGGCGGCTTGCCGATGCTGAGGCAGGACAAAGACGGCAAGACACGGGTGATCAACGATATTGGTGCTTACGCTTACTGATAGGCGGCGCACGCACTGCCGCTGGGGACACGGAAAGTTTGAGCGAATCGGCTGCTTTAAGTAGCCTTCTCGCTCCGCGAGAAGTTAGCCGATGAACGCAACGCTCTGATCGCCATTGCGCTCCGTCACCTCATGACACGCGGATTTGCGGTTGGTTTTCTTCCCGCGAAGCGAGAAGGCTACTCAAAGGCGATGCCCTCAACCGACTTCAGGGGCCGAAGGGCCATCGGACTATGCCATGCGGCCGAACTGGCTCGCTGTTCTGTCGCCTTGATTCTTCGAGGCTTTTCGCAGCGACTCGGCCTCTCAATACTTGACGGGCCTCGCTGCAATCATCCCGGCCAGTCAGAAATGCCGACTTGAAAACGTGTCGCGGATTGGCGCGGAAGCGCAAATCAGTTCCAGATATGTTAGCTTCGTCCGCAATCGGTACTAGATCAAGCCGCCGCTCATTCTAATAGTGTATTATGCCCCCCAAAAAAGCACCGCCCGCACCCCCGTCTCCTGAAACGCTTGAACGAGTGATTGCCGTAGTTCAATCTACTGCCGAGCCGATGACGGCCGGTCAGCTTTCCAAGCTGCTGTCAATCACTCCGAAGCTGACCGAGGCAAAGCTGACTCCTATTCTTGACGAGTTCGTTGCCAGTTCGCGCCTGCGGATCTTCGCGGCAAAGACCGCGAAGGGAAAGTCTCGTTATTGGGATCGAGGTGTCAACGAACTGGGGCAGTCGTTGATCACTGCCGTGATTGCCAAAAAGGGCCCACAGGCCAGGTCGGCGCTGCGTACGGCGGCCAAGCAGGTGCCGGACGAGACATTCAACGCGGCGATGAAATCTCTGCTGGATTCTGGGGCGATTTTCGAGCATCCCCCGTTATTGAAAAAGAAAGAGTTATTCGGGATAACACCTCCCTCGCCCGACCCCTATTTGAACGCGATCGGGACGCAGTTGACGAAGGTGGTGGATCAACTCTTGGCGGCCAAAGTTCCTCAGTCGGATGTGCGTCGCTCACTGCTGGAATTGG
>DASYEA010000216.1:0-3543 GCA_036499265.1 Schlesneria sp.
CTTTCTGGGCTCAATCGACTCACATCGCAACTCTGATGTCCGACGACTAATGACTCCGCTTGCACAACTGGCGAGCAATTATCAGGTCTCGGTAATCGGTATCAATCACCTGTCGAAGGGTGACGGCGAAAATGCCATGTATCGGGGGATGGGGTCGATTGCGTTCGTTGCTGCTGCACGGTCGTCGTCGTTGGTATCCCGCGACCCCAGCCAGCCAGACCGTCGCCTGTTCACGAACGTCAAAAACAATCTCGCCAGCGAAGACGTTGGTGGGCTGGCGTTCCGCGTCGGAGATCGTGAACGGGGCATCATCTGGGAACCGGACGCGATAGCTACAACCGCGAATGAAGCGTTGCGAGCCCCTGACACCAGCCGTGCACCGCAGCGAGCGGCAGCCATGGAATGGCTGCGCGATGTCCTGAGTGAAGGATGTGTACCAGCGGAGGAAGTTTGGGCGAAAGCCAAGGCTGATGGATTGTGTGAAAAGACAGTCAAGGTGGCAAAAAAAGAACTGGGGGTTCGTACCGACAAGATTGGGGGAACCGGCGGTAAGTGGGTCTGGTCGCTCACTCCGAAGTAACCCCTCAGATCGACTACTCGGTTACCCCCTTACCTTCTTCACCCCCTTAGCTCATTAGACGTCTGAGAAGGTAAAGGGGGTAAGGAGGTAACCGGGTAAGCAATGCATACCTACAGAAACCTCTCCCTCAGGAATTCGCCTCTTTTGTCTGATTGGCGTTACTCAGCCACCAGAAGATTTTTTGGGCCAACGGCATACACGATAGGAATTTCTCAATGACAAAACACGACAATGATCTGCCTCCAGACGGTTGGAATTTGCACGAGATCCGCGACGCAGCGTCTCTTGATCCGAAAGCGGCTGTGCATTGTGAATTCTGCGGAAGACGCCTTCGTTGGATTCACTTATTAAAACACGCAAGCCACCCCTCTTTCGTTGCAGCCGGGAACTGTTGCGCCGCTCGGCTCTGCTATGGGTATGACGCCGAAGCAACGGAACGCGAATTCAGAAATCGAACTGAACGGCAAACGAGGTTCGTTGATCCGCAGCGATGGAAGCGGTCACGAAACAACCCACAAAACATTTGCCGCAAAGTGATCACTCCGAACGGCAACGTCAAAGTGACGGTCTTCTTGAAAGACGGGCGCTACGGCGTCTGCTTCAACGCCATGCTCAAACGCAAGATGAAACAAGCCCGATTCTTTCCGTATAGAGTCGGGTCGCAAGCCGAAGCCAAGCTCATGGCATTCGAATCGATAGACGCGATGAGGCACGCAGTCGAGGATTCCCCAAAGCGGCCGGACGAAACCGCGTGATCGAGTGAGACAAACGATTTGGGTAACCGTCTCCCTTGCCCAGTAGTCCATCGGCAAAACAACTGAGTTCGATTCGCATACTACCCACGGTATTACTTTTCGCGGAAACGATGGCGAAACCCCTATGGCCGACTCCCCTAAGAACGAACCCGCTAGCGACGAACCCAAACGGTTCTGCGGCAAGTCCAGACGCTCCGGCCCTCCCAAGGGGAACGTGAACAACATGCGTCACGGTCTCAAGGCGGGAAAGCTGCCGCCCGGTTGCCAGTACATCGAAGTCCGAATGAACCTGTTCCGACGTGAACTGGAATCAGCCGTGATCGCCGTGAAGGGAGAGATCAACCTCATCGACGCCGCCAACATCCAGACAGCGATGAAGTGGGAGCGACACGGAGCACTCGCCCAACGCTGGCTGACGAAGGAAGCAGACACACTCAAGCCAGTCGAACGTCTGACGTTTAGTCGTGAGATCGCCCGAGCATCGACCGAACGCGACCGTGCCTTAACGGCTTTGGGACTGGATCGGAATCAGGTTCGCGATCAATGGGCTGCACTCGACGCAATCCCGATCAAGGAGGCCGACAATGGCGATTGATATCAAGTCGTTCGCGTCCGATCCGGCGATGTTCCAAGCCGAACTCATCATTCCCTCAGGACACGGTCCCAAACGGTTCGGCGACTGCATGGCGGAATTCCAGCGGGAGCGGTTCGCGGAGATCACTCCGGCGTTGCTCGCGATTGCGCGTGGGGAGAAGCCTCCAATAGGACGCTACTGGTGGGAGGCGACAAAGGGAGCCAGCAAGGATAGTGACCTCGCGGTTTGCCTCCTTTGGCTGCTCGCGTTTACGAAACGACCGCTTACGTGCCAGGTCGGAGCCGCCGACGCGGATCAAGCCGATGAGATGCGCAAGGCGGCCAAAGACATCCTGCGATTGAATCCGTGGCTAGCGGCACGCGTCGAGGCGCAAGCTTGGAAGATCGTCTGCAAGGCGACCCACAGCGAATGCGAGATTATTGCCGCTGACGTCTCGGGCTCTCACGGTGCCCGACCTGACGTGCTGATCCTGAATGAACTAAGCCACGTCACCAAGCAGGAGTTTGCTGAGAATCTCTTGGACAATGCTGCGAAAGTTCCGCAAGGGCTCGCCATCGTCGCGACGAACAGCGGTTACACCGGCACATGGCAAGAGCGTTGGCGAAAGATCGCTTCCACGAGTGACCGTTGGCGGATGAACTGTTACTCACGACCGTCACCGTGGCTCAATGATGACGACATCGCCGAGGCCAAGCGACGCAATTCTAAAAGCCGCTTCCTTCGACTGTGGTGGGGAATCTGGGCGAGTACGAACGGCGATGCCCTGGACCAGGCCGACATCGAAGCGGCAGTTATTCCTTCACTCAAGCCATTGCAAGCATGCCAACCGGGGTGGATCTACATCGGTGGCCTCGATCTCGGCGTTAAACAGGATCATTCGGCCTTGGTTGTGCTGGGGGCAAATCGACAGACGCTTCAGATTCGACTTGCCCACGCATTGAACTGGGCACCGGACGAACAGACTGGCAAGGTCGATCTGATGGCTGTCGAGCGAGCGGTTCTGGATGCTCAACGACGATTCAAGTTGGCAAGGTGTGGCTACGATCCTCATCAAGCGGCGTTAATGGCGCAGCGACTGGAACTCCAGCAAGTCCCGATGCATGAAATGACATTCACTGGGGCCAACCTCAACCTGATGGCTTCGACCGTACTGGACGTCTTCCGCAGTCGCCGGATCGAATTGTACGACATCCCACGACTGATCGAGGATCTCGGTCGATTGACCATTGAAGAGAAAAGCTACGGGTATCGACTATCGGCCATCCGGGACGAAAACGGTCACGCCGATCTCGCTGTAGCTTTGAGCATCGCTCTGCCACTCGCCGTCGAAGAGGGAGGCCAGGTACCCATCTACGTCGGTGCTATTGATCTAGAGGCCGCGGACGACGAACGCGGTCTGACTCCTCTGCAAAGACATCTCAGGGAACTCACGGCTGGAGCGGAGTATGAACAAGAAGAGCGACGGTTGCTTAGCGGCCCCGACCGTGGACTCGATGATTGGGCCTTGGCGATGAGGCTCGTTGGGCGGCGATAACCACTTGGAGACAGATCAATGAATATTGAAACACTCGGCGAATTTCGTGAGCGAATGGATTGCGACTACTTGATTGTCA
>DASYEA010000217.1:0-5857 GCA_036499265.1 Schlesneria sp.
ATCTGGCCGTAACCGGCTTGGCTGTATCCCCCGTATCCTGTTTGATACGACATGGGATAAGAACACGTTGGGCCCGAGCACGCTGGGCCCGAACAACCCCAGGAAGGCCCGCCACAAGAGTAGGCCGCGGTTGGTGCGGCGACATACATCGGAGCCGAACAGGCGCATCCGCCGCAATTCGATCGAAACATGCGAAAATGCCGCCAGCCTGCCTGCGCGATGAATGCCTGCGACCCAATCCCCACCAATGCCACTGCCGCGACGACTCGCATAGTCATGCGCATGATGTTGCGTCCCTTCTCGAAGTCCAAGTTCGTGATTCAAAAGCCTTAATCCGAACCTACCCGAGAGTGAGGCGCTTGCAAGTAGCCGCTTCTCAAGTGCACCACGAGTTCGGCCCGGTCATCGGTGACATTGCCGGTTGTGCCGATTGCAGCGATAGGCGATGTACGCGGCCGGTCAGCCTTAGCGCGGCCGCGGTCGATCCTGTGGGGGGCCATGAGCGACCCAGGTGACGTTCTGTTCGGCGGCGTCGCGGACCGAATCGAGGGTGGGCGGCGAATTCGTGCCGTAGTCCCTTTTCATGTCGCGCGGTTTGCGGCCAATTCGCAAAACGTGACGCGGATTGTTTCGGTGACGCGTCAGCCACGACAACATCCACCGATTGGAGCCTTGAGTGTCTCGCTGGAAGGCCACTGCGAGACACAGCATCACGATTCCACCAAAGATGGCACCCACCAGCAGCAGCGGTCCCGACGGGTGTTCGACGGCTGCCAGCACGATGAAACCGCAGGCGCCGGCACCGATCAGAATGACAAATGCAGTCGCCAGCCATAAAACGGCCTGACGTCCCAAGTCTGGATTCCTGCGAATGCCCATCCCATGCACCTTAACGGTGGAACCGCCATTATCTCACCCGGGATTGTACCGAACCACCGACGGATTCCAAAAGCGATCAATTCGAGGCCGGTTGGGACAAACCTACATTACTTTTGCGAGGGTTCTGGAGCCCGAACCATACGCAGACGTGGCTTGACCGACTATAATCCACAGCCTACCAGCTTTCGTTCGAGATGAAGGTTTTTGCATGCCCCGCGTTGGCTTGTTTGTCCCCTGTTATGTCGATCAACTTTATCCGCAGGTCGCCATGGCGACGCTGGAGCTGTTGGAACGGTATGGCTGCGAAGTCGATTTCCCTTCGGCGCAAACGTGCTGTGGTCAACCTATGGCCAATACCGGCTGCGTGACCGAAGCGAAGCCGCTGGCCGAGAAATTCCTGGCGATCTTTAAGGACTATGATTACGTCGTCTGCCCGTCCGGCAGTTGCACCGCAATGGTGACGCACCACTACGAAGAGTTGCTGCATGGGCAACCCGGTTTCGAAGAGCTTCGCAAGAAAACGTTTGAACTGTGCGAGTTCCTGGTTGACGTGCTGAAGGTCGGCAAAGTCGAGGGCCGGTTCCCTTACAAGGTGGGACTGCACAACAGTTGCCACGGTTTGCGCGAACTGCGGTTGGGTTCGTCCAGCGAAATGATGGTTGATCGATTCAATAAGGCGGAACAGCTATTGTCCGGCCTGGAGGGAATCGAACTCGTCCCACTGAAGCGGCCCGACGAATGCTGCGGATTCGGCGGCACGTTTGCCGTGGCCGAAGAAGCGGTGTCGTGCATGATGGGACTGGACCGGATTCATGATCACGAACAAGCCGGGGCCGATGTCATGACGGCCGGCGATATGTCGTGCCTGATGCACATGTACGGATTGATCACTCGTCAGAAGAAGCCGCTGCAAGTGATGCATGTTGCAGAAATCCTGGCGGGGCGACAACCGGCCAAAGAGATCGCCACCACTCAACCTGCCGCTGTCGTGTCTCGCTGATTCGTTTTGAATTTGCCAAGGAATCTTAAACCGTGTCCGACACGCTGACGGTTCATCACGAACATCCTGAGAACGCTTCCGAATTCGTTGCGAACGATTCGCGTGCGCACTGGCACGATCAATCGCTGTGGTTCGTGCGATCCAAACGCGATAAGGCCGCATCGACTCTGCCCGAATGGGAAGAACTGCGTGCGCGTGCTTCCGCGATCAAACAGCATGCGATGTCGCGATTGGGGGACTACCTGGAAGAGTTCGAACGCAACGCTCAGAAGCGGGGCGTGACTGTTCATTGGGCGCGAACTCCCGCTGAACATAACCAGATTATCCTCGACATCCTGGAGAAGCATCACGCCAAGAAAGTTGTCAAAAGCAAATCGATGCTCACCGAAGAGTGTCATCTCAATCCGTTCCTGGAACGAAACGGAGTCGAAGTTGTCGATACAGATCTGGGCGAATGGATCGTGCAACTGCTGCATCAACCGCCATCGCACATCGTGATGCCGGCGATCCATATCAAGCGGGAAGAGATCGGCGATCTGTTCCACAAGCATATCGGGACAGATGCTGGTGCCACCGATCCTCCCTACCTGGTCAATGCAGCACGCGGCGAGTTGCGGCGTAAATTCTTGAATGCCGATGTTGGTATCACCGGCGTCAACTTCGCGATTGCTGAAACAGGCGGCTTTGTGGTTTGCACGAATGAAGGGAACGCCGACCTCGGTGTCTCGTTGCCGAAAGTGCATATCGCCTGCATGGGGATCGAAAAGATCATCCCTCGCGCGGCGGACCTGGGAGTCTTCCTGCGACTGTTGGCACGATCAGCAACCGGCCAGCCCATTACGACGTACTCCTCTCACTTCCACGGCCCGGTCGAGGGAGGTGAGATGCATATCATCCTGGTTGATAATGGACGCAGCGATATCCTCGGCTCACCTGATTTCCGTCGTTCATTGAACTGTATTCGTTGCGGCGCCTGCATGAACACTTGCCCCGTCTATCGACGCAGCGGCGGCCACAGTTATGAAACGACTGTCCCTGGACCAATCGGCTCGATTCTGGCTCCATCCCGCGATGCCAAGACGCACAAGAGTCTGCCGTTTGCCTGCAGTCTGTGTGGTTCCTGTAGCGATGTCTGTCCCGTGAAGATCGATCTCCACACGCAGTTGCTCACGTGGCGGAAAGAGATCTTCATTCGTGGTCTGCTTCCGTGGAAGAAGCGGATGAGCATGAAGTTTGGCCGCATCCTGCTCGGCAGCACTTGGATGTTCGCGACCGCCGGCCGCATCGGACGCTGGCTGGTTCCCAAACTGCCGCGGTTCATGGTCTATAACAGCCTGAACGCCTGGGGCAAACAGCGCGAATTGCCGCCCATGCCGAAGCAGAGTTTCCGACAGCTGTATCAACAGCGGAAGCCTAAGTAGCGGAAACAGAAACGGCGGGGTTTCCCTGGCGTTCGGCAACCCGAATAATCGAGAGAACGGTAGACTCGGCTCGGCAATGGCCGTTTTGCTTGGTAGAGTGATCCCGTCGAAATTGATGTTTCATCAAACTCGCTTTGGCAGGGACGCACATGGCCATTTCGACCGCACGCACGCTTCCGCCCGAACTTCGCGAAGTCCAACTGCGAATGGAAGAGTTGGGACGCAGGTACGGTCTCGACTTCTTCGAGACGATCTTCGAGGTGCTTGATCTCGAAGAACTGTGCATGTTCGCCGCTTACGGTGGCTTCCCGGTACGGTACCCGCACTGGCGATTCGGTGCCGAATACGATGAGTTGCTGAAGACCCACATGTATGGTCTGCAGCGCATTTACGAAATGGTGATCAATACCGATCCCTGCTACGCCTATCTGCTGAACACGAATGAGATGGTCGACCAGAAACTGGTGATCGCTCACGTGTATGGCCACTGTGACTTCTTCAAGAACAACGCCTGGTTCGCGCAAACCAATCGCAAGATGCTCGACCAGATGGCCAATCATGCCACGCGAATCAATCGCTATGTCGATCGATACGGATTCGAAAAGGTCGAAGAGTTCATTGATGCCTGTTTGTCGATCGAAGATCTGATCGATACGCATTCGATGCACATCAAACGAGCCGACGAAGTGCAGGCCATTCCACATGCGGCTTTGCTGCGAGATGAAGATCTTGACTACCTTCACGGGTCGAATCGCTTCCCCTCCAAGGGCTACATGGATTCGTTCATCAATCCTCCAGAGGTTCTTGCTCAAGAAGCGAAAAACCAGCGGGAGAAAGACGAAGCCAAGGCGAAGACGCGATCGTTTCCTGCCGAACCGCAGCGCGACGTGCTGCTGTTCCTGCTCGAGCACGCTCCGCTCCGCGACTGGCAGCATGACATCCTGGCGATCATTCGCGACGAAGCCTACTACTTCGCACCGCAGGGACAGACGAAGATCATGAACGAAGGTTGGGCCAGCTACTGGCACACCTTCCTGATGACACATCACGGTTTGAACGATTCAGAAGTGATCGACTACGCCGACCATCACAGCGGCACCGTCATGATGACGCCTCAACGGATCAATCCCTACAAGATCGGTATCGAACTGTTCCGCGACATCGAAGAACGCTGGGATCGAGGTCAATTCGGTCCCGAATATGAAGCGTGTGAAGATTGGCGAGCGCGGCAAAAATGGGACAAAAAGGTTGGCCTCGGACGCAAGAAGATTTTCGAGGTTCGCAAAAGCCACAATGACATCACATTCATCGACACCTTTCTGACCCCCGAGTTCTGTGCGCGTCACAAGATGTTTTCGTTCGCCTACAACGACGCGACCGAGAACTACGAAATCGCCACCCGCGAATTCGAGAAGGTCAAAATTCAGTTGCTCAACAGCCTGACCAACCACGGTCGGCCGTTTATCTATGTCGTCGATGCCAACTATCGCAACCGCGGTGAACTATACCTGGAACACAAGTACCAAGGGATCGAGTTGAAGCAGGACTACGCCGTCGACTCCCTTCGTAACCTGCACCGCATCTGGGCTCGCCCCGTCCACATCGAAACCGTGATCGATGACAAGCCGGCGATCATCTCGTTCGATGGTTCGTCGCATTCGACCAAAGAGAAGTAACCACATCGGAAGGCGTGACAGATTTAGATTACGATGCTCAAGGAAGAGCCCCATATGAGATTAGTGCTGGCTATGTTCGCCGCAGTGATGTGCCTGTCGCTGGTGGTGTATCTGCGAGACCCGGAGAGGCCTTTGCCCCTGTCGATTCCAGCGGCCGGCCCAATCCCAGAAGTGGGGCCGAAGTTATCACATCGCCAACCTAAACCAGTCGCGCGGTCGATTCGTAATTCAATGTTACCGACGCCGGTCGCGAAGCTAGTACATTTCAATTCCACGAACGACGACCACTTTTGCATTGGTGAAATCCCCCCGAAAGCTCAAGAACTGGTAGCAGTTCTTGAGCACTTGCATGTCACGACGGTTCACGCGTTTGAGCATGCTCCTGCAGCAATGGGATCCGTGGGCCGCGCCGGTGGTGGTTTTGGCGGTTCGTCTGGAAATCATTCGCGATACCCGGGTGAACGTTGGCCTTGGAACCCGTCACAAGAAGTAACCAGCCGAGGATTCGTTTATCAGGCAAAGGGCCGACAATTCGTCGGAAAGCGCGAGCTTCCCGTGACCCGAAGCTACTACCATCAGACGATCTCCAAGGACCCCGTTGCGGAAGTCGGTCATCAGGAGCGAGTATGGGATATCGTCGATGTCCACCTAGTTGATTTGCTGATGCATCAACAACCGGTCGTGTACGAGGAGCTTCACGAAGTGAAAGCGAGAGAGCCAGATTCCTTCGAAACCGAGGCACTGAAGACCCTGCGTGGGGGAGCTGAACGCGTGATGGAGTGGGACGACGAATTCGATTGCCTCAGGGTTATAGGTGCTATCCGCGCGAAGGAAAGTTGCCTCAAGTGCCATGATGTGAAAACAGGGCAAATGGTCGGGGC
>DASYEA010000218.1:0-3249 GCA_036499265.1 Schlesneria sp.
TCACTTTTTCGCCGCTCAGGGGTTGTTCAGTCTGACCACAGCCCATGTTGCGTCCTGCCAATCCTCACGAAGGTAAACCATCAACCGGAGAGCCGGATGCGGGAGATCCGCCAGTCCGGTTCGGAGGGAGGGGCAACCCAAGTCAATGGGTTGTCCCTACCCCTATCTTACGTCTGCTATGTCTACTTTCCAAGCTACTCAACAGTGCCAAACCGACCCCAGTTACTGCCGGGATAATACAGGTACCGCACGACCCCCACCAATAATCCATGCGGCACATTCCCGACTTCGCGGCTGTCTCGTGACAGGTCACGATGGTCCCCCAGCACAAAGTAAGCATCCGGCGCGACCGTCACCGGCGGTGATTCGATCGGCTGATCGGGACGATCGATTTGAATCCGATACTGATGGTCGCCGGCCCGTTCCAGAAACGTTCTCTTTCCATCTGGACCCTGTTTGTCCTGAACTGCCGGAAGCTGTTCGAGTGGCTGACCGTTGATGATGACTTTGCCCTCTTTAATCTCGACGGTTTCACCGGGCAGACCGATGATCCGTTTCACAAAGGTCTGACGCCGATCGATCGGATTGCGAAACACGACCACTTCACCTCGCTTCAGCGTCTGTACCTCCAGGCCAATCTTCGTCACCAGGATTCGATCGCCTGGGACAAAGGTCGGTGCCATGCTGGCTGACGGAATGACAAACGCTTCAATCGCAGTGGCGCGAAGAAAGAATGCCAGGCCGAAGACATACGGCAAGTTCGTCAACGCCATCATCAGATACACCGCGGGACGATTGTATTCCTGAGGTTGAAAGTCAGTCATCGCCAGACGGCGGGCGATGACCCTGGCGTCACGAGCGGACCAGATCAGTAAGCCAATCATGCTGGCTAAGCTGGCCAGAAATGCAATCAGCATGAATGTACTGCTCGCAAAATAAGCCGTCGCCACAATCAGCATGCCGGATAGCAGCGACCCGCTGTACATCATCAATCCTCGTCCCGCCCGTCCGCAGTAGATCTGACCCAGGCCGGTGCAGACCAGTGACAGTGACGTTGCGATCCAGGGATTACGAACGTGTTGGTTTTCGATGGTCATGGGGAACTTCCTCGATTCGTTGATCCACAGCAAATTCAGGGTAACTGTCCGTCGGAAAGATCACGTTGCCGACGAGTGCCGCGATTCTGGTCACAAAGACCAATGACGCCGCAGTCCACAGCAGCACTAATCCAATTCGTGCGGCAGGTCGGACCCGTCTGGTGGGCTCACGAATGGCAGCCATCACTCGATCTGTCACATCGTCAGAGACGGACGTGGCTCGCCGGTGCTTTAACCAACTCTGATAATCGTCATCCGGTGTCATAAGTCTCTCCGGCATCATTCTGAATTCGTATTCCGGTTTTCACTGGCCGCATCGTTGTCGCCGATGACCTTGCGAGTCGAACCAGTGGCCGCTCGCTCAGGCTGCCAGGCCTGCATGGCTTGCCGCAACTTGTCGCGAGCCCGACTGACTCGAGACTTCACCGTCCCCACTTCAATCTGTTCAATCATCGCGATCTCGGCGTGCGACAGCTCTTGGATTTCCGCCAGGACAAAGGCGATGCGTTGTTCAATCGGCAACGTCTCCAGCGCGTCGGACAGGTGCTGCCAGACTTCGTTGGCGACCGCAGCCGCATCCGGCGACAAGCCGCGATCGACGCTGACGACCGCAGCCGGTGGGCTGGCCCGGTAACGAGCCAACTGATTCAGGCACCGGTTGCGAGTGATCGTCAGCAACCACGTCGAGAATTTCGCCCGCGTACTGTCAAACTTCCCAAGGTTCTGAAAAGCGGCGACAAAGACTTCTTGAGTCAGATCTTCGGCATCTTCAATGGTCCTTAACATGTTCCGCGCAAACTGGAAGACCAGCGGTTGATACGTCTGCACCAATAATCGAAAGCGGCCCGTCTCGCCGGCCAGGATCTGCTCAATAATGGTGTGGTCGTCGTACATCTTTGGATTCGTCGAGTTTCGAATGGTCTGCCAGCTTATACAGGCCGGCCTGGCTTTGGTTCCCATAATTCCCGCGTACGCGTTCACAATCCTGTGCGGTTCTTGAAACCGTCCGGACTGGACTCGTTGCCAAATTCCGGGATCGGTCGGTACGATGCGGCGGCATTTCTCTCGGGACAACCGCCGTCATTTCTTAACGAGGTTCATCATGCCGATCGAGATTCGATGCCAGTGCGGAAAGCGTTTGAAGGCCCCCGACAAGCTCGCTGGCCGCACGGTCGCGTGCCCCAGTTGCAGCACCGATATCGAAGTTCCGTCGTTGGCTGTCGCGGACGATGACGACATTGAAGAAGCAGAAGTGGACGATGAACCTCGCTCGGTCTTCGGATCGCGACCGCAATTCTCGAAGTCGCGCAGCAGTCGTCCAGCGCAGGATGACGATCAGCGGTATTCGATTGATGAGTTCGTTGATGCCACTTCACAGCAGGATCAAGGGCAAGGGCTATTCGAACTCGAAAGCCCTTACATGCTCGAAGTGAATCTGGATGGACTGATCTGGACCAAGATGGGTTCGATGGTCGCCTACATCGGCAGCATCAAGTTCACTCGCGAAGGCCTGCTCGACAAGGGACTCGGCACTCTGCTGAAGAAGGCCGTGAGTGGTGAAGGAACGAAGCTCACAAAGGCCGAGGGGCGCGGCAAGCTGTATCTGGCCGACAACGGCAAGCGGATCAGCATTCTGAATCTGCAGGACGAATCCATCTTCGTCAACGGAAACGATCTGCTGGCATTGGAACCGAGTGTGGACTGGGACATCAAGATGATGCGTTCCATCGCCGGGATGCTGGCCGGTGGCTTGTTCAACGTGAAGCTGGAAGGAACGGGCATGATCGCCATTACATCTCACTTCCAACCGATGACGCTGCGAGTCACCCCCAATCAGCCCGTCACCACGGACCCCAACGCCACCGTCGCGTGGTCCGGCAGCCTGACACCCGAATTCAAGAAGGATATCTCACTCAAGACATTCTTCGGCCGAGGCAGCGGCGAGTCGATTCAGATGCACTTCAAAGGAGACGGCTTCGTCGTCGTACAGCCCTATGAAGAAGTCTATTTTCAGGCACAGTAAGCAGACTCCCGCTGAGTTTCACTTTCTGAGCGAGGGATATGAGTCCCACAAGTATCTAAATGAGCGTGCGTGATCCTGCTTTCGAAAAATCATTTCGGGTGTGACTGGCGACGGCTTTGCGTTGCCAGT
>DASYEA010000219.1:0-8301 GCA_036499265.1 Schlesneria sp.
CCCGCCGAACCGCGCGATCCGTTTTACTCTGGAATTTATGGCGGTAGTCAATCCGCTGGCTTCCTGCATTCGGACCCTGGTGCGGAGCCATTCCTCATCAAAATGGGATACGAATCCACCGACGAGCACATCGTCTTCCAGCGTGGTTTAGGAGTCGGCTCGGCCGATCCTGTCGGTGTGCGGCTGGTGAACGTCAGGCGGACAACCCGATTGACGGTGCTCAATCAGGAGCCCAAATCGCTCTGGTGGCAAACGCGGTACGGCCGCCTGGATGCGATGCATCTCGCACTGATCCCTCGAACGGGCGGTGCTCCGCTGGCCCGGGTCAGCGTGGTTGGCCTCGATCGCTACGTCGATGCGTGGCAGACGCGTGGAATCGGCTTAATGAGCCTGTACGTGACTGAAGCAAATCGCAAGAAGGGTTACGGCCAGGCACTGCTAGTCGAAGTCTGTCGTCGAGTCCGCGACGATATGGTGCAACTGGCTGAAGCACACGCCTCCAAAGCCGACGTTGGTGCCATCGCCGTGCTCGAATCATCCGGCTTCCGAGCCATCGATTCCGGTCGCGTTTATCGTCGGCGGGATGCCTGACCGTCATTCGCACGCAGGTGAAAAACGGGAACAGCTAGCAGACCAAAGAGAATGAATTAGCCACGGATGAACACTGATGAAACACGGATAGAAGAAAGTCCCCAAGCACCTTCGGTCTGCCTCATGGGTTCTGGTTTCTCTCCATGCGATTCATCTTGGTCATCGGTTTTATCCGTGTTGATCAGTGTCAATCCGTGGCTAATGATTTGAGCAGCAGTTCCTGATTTATGGCCGCTTAACAACAGGTTGTGGCGACTTCAGGACGTGACCATTTCTGTTTCGAGATACCGATGTCCATCGGGGATCTTCGACAGCAGGTATTCTTCAAGCGACTCTGCGGTTTGAGGCGCGGAAAGCATCCCCAGTCGGACAACTGCTGCGGCCAGTTGCTTTGGATTCTCTTGCTGCAAAGACAAGAGATGGACCAGTTGTCCTTCGCTAATCCAACCCAGGCGAATAGCAGCTGTACCGAACCGTTCGTTCGTGTCATTCTGAAGATGGATAATATGAGTCACCTGGTCGTCGTCCAGGTAATGGGACTGAATCGCCAATTCGCCAATTCGAGTATTCTCGTGAGTGCATTCCAAGAGGGCTCGGGAGACAGAAGGAATGTCCAGCAGGCGTTTGGAAACCAGCCATCGACTGAAACGATGTTGAAGCACAAGTTGCGAGAGAGCCCGCTCGTTCTCGTCGACCATCGATCGGATACAACAGCGATTGCGGCCCGAGCGTTTGGCGTCATACAGGCTGGCATCCGCCGCCGCGATCAATCGATGTGGCAGGTCGACATCGTCGCGCCCAGGGATTGAAATGGCTGCTCCCAGACTCACTGTGACCGGCACTCGCATGTCGCCAAACAGGAACGGTTCCGCTTCCACTCGTGAACGAATCTTCTCTGCCAATCGCTCCAAGCCACGTTCCGTCGGTTGGTTCACAAGAATCACGAACTCTTCGCCACCGAATCTTGCCAGGATATCGGAGTTTCGAATCGCGTCTGCAAAAACCTTGACGATCTGCTGCAGCACCACATCGCCGAACTGATGTCCGTAGGTATCGTTGATTTGCTTGAAATGGTCGACATCCGCAAAGATCAGCCCAATCGGCGAAGCACAGCGAGTGCATCGCTTTGCTTCTGTGTCGAGCATCTCGTCAAAAAACTGGCGGTTGTAGACCTTCGTCAAAGGGTCGTGCAGCGCCTGTTTCTGCAGTTGTTTGTTCTGAAACTCAAGGTCTCTTCGCTCCTGCTCGGCCAGCTGCTGACGCAGCGTGGCTTGCGTGCAGGCCACATGTGCTCGCAAAGTCAGACGGACGAGTTGTTCATTGGCCTGCATCATCAAATCGGCGGGAGCTTGCGTATCATCAAACTCAAGCAGATTGGCATGCTGCTGCCAGCTCAACTCGGTCTGGTGCAGGAATTCGGAAGTCTCTTCCGTTCGCCAGTGGAGCAGACTTCGAGCCAGACGATCCAGGCGTTCGCGAGCGTGATCATTCGACTTGGTGCAGAGTACATCTCCTGCACAAGAGGCGATTGCCATGGCTGCCAGAGCCGGAAAATATTCATGTTGACGCTGCTCTTCCAACAGACCATAGGGAGCATGATGCCAGCGGATCGCCTCGATCACGGCGACCGGCATCTTCCAATGTTCCATTAAACGGGCACCGACTTCGGCATGCTGGATGCCCAGCCATTCTTCCTCGATTTGGGACAACGACACTCGGCCCTCCAACGCCGATTCCAGCACAGGACGGTATTCGGTTTCGAAAGTCGACATCAGGGCCAGGCGACCGACTTCGAGCAACAGCCCGCAAAGCGAGAATTCGTCAGCCGAGGCAGGAGCAATCCGATGAGCAATCTCAGCCGCCGCGGAGGCCTGGATGATCGACTGTTTCCAGCAATCGCGATAGTGGCTCGCCATTGGCGAATTCGCCGCAGACGCTTGTGTCAGCCCGAAGCTCAAGGCCAGAGAATTTGAAACGCTGGGGCCCAAGAGCGAGACTGCCCTTTCGATCCCTTTGACTTCCGATCTGACCCCGAAAAAAGTCGAATTCGCGGCTTTGACAACTTTCGCGGAGATGGCCGGATCGGCCTTTACGAGTTGGACGATCTGCCGCAACTCCGTCTCTGGGTTGGCGGTCAGCTTTAACAACGTCTGCGCAACGGTCGGCAGCGATGGCAATTGAGTCAGCGACCAGATTCGTGCGGGGTCAATCATCTTGAGTCACCAAAGACGGCTCGAATGTCGTTCGCGGTATCCTTGCCATCTGACTCGAACGCAGAGATGGCCAGGATCGGACGCAAACCGGGTGGGGGGTCCAAGTGAACATTAGTTCACGTCCTCGCCGAACCACGAAAATCCAGCCATGGTAAATCGGGTCACGCGTGACACCGGGCGGTTTGAAGCAGTCATGCAGATATTTTCGATTGTGCCGATAATCCGGAAACTAACGGTGGCTGACTGCAGAGGTCAGTCGATGACCACTTGGCGCGAGTGCGTTACCGAATATTAGTCGTCGGGATCGCAGATCGAACGCATGTCCTGCGACACTTCACCCATCAGGGACGCTAGCCGGCTCCATGTGGGCCAGTCCACTTTGATCGTCCTCGTCTGCGAACCGTGCAAATCTTCAACTGCTCCGCGAATCACGACGCCAAGCTGCTCGTGAACGTAAGACAGCAGATCCGAGAGCTGAACGCGTTGCAGCGCATTCAACTCCGTAGGAACGGGGGGCCTTCCCAGTGGGAAGAGTGGAGTTGCGTCGCAGTCAATGGCCGGATCGGGATCGAAAGAGACCTCCAGGTCACTGTCGTCTAGATTGCTCTTCTCGGCGGAGCCCACAACTGTCGGTCGAGGCAATCCCAAATCCGTCAGCGGTTCGTCGCTGGGAGACTGATCGAACAGCAGAACGCATCGGCCAACGAGAATAATATCGCCGTGCTGCATGACGCGCATCTGGATCGGATGCCCATTCACCCGCGTTCCGTTCGTACTGCCGAGATCGGTCAGAATGATGCGTCCCGAATGATCTTGCAGCTTGGCATGGGCCCGGCTGATGCGATCGTCATTCAACTGAATGTCGCTATCGGACTCGCGTCCGATCGTGATCGGCAACGCCAATCGAACGTAACTTTTGCCGCGTTCCATCCCGTCCAAAATCCGTAACGTTACGAAAGTCATCGTGGAATCCAAAAACGCAAGCCAGCTAGCAATCGATGGGAGGCGGCAACCACAATCTCTTCTAGCGTGTGCTGCGCCGAAGCGTCAAGCAGCAAATTATCCGCACAGCAGGCGGTGCGTGAACTCGCTGTCGTCATAGACGGATTCGACGGCATTGGCCACTGCACTGACCAGATCGCGCCGCGTGACAGGCTTCTTTAAAACCGAAAAGGCCTCGGCCTGTTCGGCATCGTCACGCAGTGAGTCCGTGTAGTCCGCAGTGATAATGATGCAGGGAGCCACGATATGAAGCGCCCGCAGTTGTCGTAGCGCATCCAGCCCTGTTAATTGCTTCATATGCATATCAAACAGCGCCAGGTGGATTTCCTGATGCGTGACGAGTTCAACCGCTTCCTCTCCCGATCCGACTTCGATCAAGCGAAAAAACGGCGCAAAAATGTCGCACAATGCCTGACGAAAATCTGCATCATCGTCGGCAATCAGCAGTTGATAGTTGGTCTGATCCATAATATCCCAAATCATGGCGTCCCTGCCGGATGCCGCTTCCTGTGCGCGTCCAACCACTTACCGCGTATCACATTAACGCATTCGCGTCAATCGGGAAAGTCAGTGCAACCAGATGCGGCCGCAAGGCCCACCTCAATGTTATTGGTCTGTCCACTCAATGCGATCAAACATTTCTCGCAACTTGACGATTCGATTCGGGCAAATACTAGACCAGTAGGCGAGGCGCCCGTTTAGGTGATCTCGAAAATTCGGATGATCTGCTCGATTCTGAGAACCAGGGCCGTAAAGCAAGCAATTGTGCAGGATTGCCTTTAGCTCATCAAAAGTTTCCCGGGGAATATTGGGGTGAACATTGAGGCGAATGCCTGCCACTTGCTGCCGGCTTCCAGCGGGCAGCACCTGCGTCTTGCGATGGCGAATTTCGAAGCCCTCATCCAAGACGATGGCGTTGATGAGAATTCGGAGTCGGGCCAGCGACTTTTGCGATTCGAATTCACCCGAGAACACCAGATCATCGGCATAGCGCGTGTATTGAGCGGCGACCGTTCGCGCTAGTCCTGCCAGCCTGCAATCCAGCTTGTAGGCGCAGAGATTTGCCAAGGCCGGAGATGTCGGCGCGCCTTGAGGCAGATGCTTCGCCCTCTGACGCAGCCATGTTCCTTCGTCGATACGTCGACCATCTCCCGAGTTCAGAATTGTGGAAGGTGTGTCGTTCGTGCAGAGGCCCGTCAACAAGCCAGCAATGCGTTCAGTGTATCCCATGGTTCGGAAGGCGGCGTGAACTCGCGAGGCTGGCACAGAGGGAAAGAACTCTCTGAGATCGATATGCAATACGATCTGCTGCCCTGCGTGCGGAGAAAGATACGTGGCAACAGAACGCCCCCTGCAAAAGGCGTGAGCCACTCGATGAACAGGAACGTGGTTGAGAATTCCGGTGAGGATTCTTCGCTGAAGCGACTTCAGTCGCGGCTTGGGTACCTCAAGCAACCGATGCCCGCCGGAAGGCTTTGCCAACCAATGGTATCGATAGTGACCAAGTGCTTCGTTGCCAGAACTTTTTGTGTTCCAGCCAGTGCGATTCGCAAACCACTCCAGTTCGCCGATCGTGACCTCCAGCCACGCCGCAAGTTCGGAGATAGTGGCGATCGCTGGAACGGACCACAGTTCGGCGGCCCCCTCAACAGGCTGCATCTGGCTCTGCCAAGGCTGAATCCTGCGACGCAGCCTGGTGCTTCCCGGTATGCGTTCCGGTTTGGGGATCACTGCCCGAGTCGCGACATATTCCTGCAGATGACGTTGTGTTGGTCGGACAGATGTGGCTGGGAACGCCATCAACACTCGATCGACCAGCGACCGAAGCCACTGACGCTGAATGTCCTGCCTAAACACAGACTGCGCCCGTGCCAACAATCCATCGGCAGTCCAAGACCCGCCCAGAAAAGAGTCTGTAATCGCAATCGCTAATCGTTCGCGGATCGGCATAGAAAGTTGGGTGAGGTGCCCTGCCAAGACGAGTGAGGCACGAGTAATCCTCCACAAGAGGTGGAGTTACACTCGTGCTGCGAGATGCCAAGCGAACCAAATTCTCTGGGGTAACCCCAAAGTCACCTGGGCGTCGATGTCGAAGCCGAAGTGAAACCAAGGGCACCCACCCAGCAGCCACGGTAAAAATCTAACCAGCTATCGTCAATCGTCTTAGCTCCGCAGATGAAGATTCCATTCGCTAGGCCGTCGAGAATTCGGACCAGCGGATTGCCGTTGCCGGAATCCGGCCCTTTTTCTACAACCTCGCTTTTGCTTAAGGGGGCTTACGCAAGGATCAGGGGCCAGTCATGTCGGTGCTGTGGCGACACCAAGTCATTCTGGGGTTGGTGGCCGGACTCGTGTTCTTCACGAATCTGGGCAGCTACGCGCTCTTCGACGAAGATGAACCCAAGAATGCGGTCTGCGGTTTTGAGATGTATGAGCGGGGCGACTGGATCGTCCCAACGTTCAACGCCCAGTTGCGCACCGACAAGCCAATTCTCATTTACTGGTGGATGCAGCTCTCTTTCCGACTGTTTGGCGTCTCTGAATTCTCGGCGCGGCTGGGTTCGGCATTACTGGCTGTGGGAACCGTTTTTCTGACGTATCACATGGGGCGAAAGTTATATTCGCCCCCGATCGCATTTCTGGCCGCGTTGATCCTGGCGACCAGTTTGCTGTTCTCTGTCCTGGGCCGCGCTGTCACTCCTGATGCGACGCTGATCTCTTGTCTGATGCTGGTCTTCTCAAGTTACATCTGGGCCGTCGCCGCTCGCCGTGGTGGACACTTTTGCGGCGTCGACTCGGCTCCGCAACAGATCGAGCTCGTTCCACAGTCGATGTGGACTGCCGTGCCCATGTTCGTCGCGATGGGACTGGCGATTCTGGCCAAGGGACCGATCGGGGTGCTGCTGCCCTGCACGATCATCGGCTTGTTTCTGTTGATCAACAGGCGAAATCAGGATCTGGCCGTTGGGCAACTATCCTCTCCGACAGGATCGTGGTGGCAACGCTACGCGCAAGTCGTGCTTCAGGTTTTCCGCCCGAGACAGTTTTTTCAAACAGTGCTCGCGATGCGTTTGATCCGGGGTGTGTTGATCGTCATGGCAGTCGCGCTTCCCTGGTATGTACTGGTCGGCCTGAAGACTGATGGTGCCTGGCTAAAGGGCTTTCTGGGTGATCACAACCTCGGTCGGTTTCTCGAACCGAAAGAGAATCACAGCGGACCGATCTTTTACTATGCCGTTGTGTTGTTGATGGGATGTTTTCCGTGGTCTGTGTTTCTGCCGCTGGCCGTCTGGCAGTTGCGATCCAGACTGATCAAAGGCGCGGCCTGGAGCGACAGTGACCGCCTGCTCGCCTGCTGGACAGGGGTTTGGTTTGTCTTCTTTTCGCTGGCGAGAACGAAGCTACCCAATTACGTATTGCCGATGTATCCGGCGTTGGCTCTCGTCACCGCCCGCTTTTTGCACGAGTGGACGCTGTCGGCTGTCGGAACCGGAATGGTCTCGTTCCGCCACTGTCTCCGCGCACTGAGCATGGTTGGCGTCGTGATCATCGTGGGAATTCCGATCGCTTCGACGATCCTGTTTCCCGGTGAACAACTGTTATCGTTGATCGGGGTGGTTCCGCTGGCAGGCGGGGCGATCGCTTATGTGGCGACGTTGCATGAACAACGGACTCGCGCGTTGCGAGTCATCTGTGTGACCGTCGTGACTTTTGTCGTCCTGGTCGTGGGGATTGCTCCTTTGCGCGTTGGGCAGCATCTGGATTCGCCAAAGCTAGCGGACGCCGCACGGCAGATCTCGGGCAGCGATCGACCGACGATGGCGACGATCGACGCCTATGCACCCAGTTTGATTTTCTACGCCAAGAAACCTGTCGAAGGCTTGCGACGCCCCGATGATGTGACAACATTCTTGAACGAACATCCCGATGGCTTCGTGGTGACTCGGGCAGATCGGATGGGCAAGTTACCGCTAAGAGAGAATCATCTCGTCGAAGTCTCGCGCTGTCGACGTTTCCTGCGGCGCTACGATGTCGTTCTGCTGGCGCGATCTCAGCAGGTTGCCACTGCGGATGCAACGTCGCCGCGCTGAGTCGTTGTTGACAAGCGTCTCAAGGCGATGTGAGACCTGCGGCCTCTCGATAAGAGAATTCGAGCAGCAGCAGCATTTCCAGATACTGCACCTGCTCGCACCAGTCCTTCACGGCTGGATCGCCCTGGACAGCAGCACAGAGATCAACAAAAGCAAACGGATCCCAGCTGCCGCCCACGATAACGTCAGAAATCGAGGCCACGGCCTTCTGAAAGCGGTGTTCGACTCCCTTCGCGAGATCAGCAAAGATCGGATGCTTGCCGACTCGGCGATACCAGTACTTCGCGTTGCCATAGTCGGGCTCACGGCGATGCAATATGGCATGCCAATAGTCACCGGTGTGATAGCGACCTTCGCCCTCAATCGACTGCGAACAGGCATGGCTCTCGTCAATCATGTCATTC
>DASYEA010000220.1:0-3870 GCA_036499265.1 Schlesneria sp.
CGCGAGCCCGGAGGGCAATCAACAGTGGATAACTGTGAAACGGCGAAAATTCTGGAGGTAGCAGCACCGAATAAGCGATTGCGGGCGTTTGGCCTTCGGGTGTCGCCTGGATACGCTGGACTTCACCCGGTTTGATTTCGGCAGCTTCCTGAAGGGGGGGCAATAAGGCTGTCAGTTGCATGACAACCTTCGGGCCGACCCCTTCCACACGCCGAAGATCTTGATAGTGCTGGTCCCGAGTCTGAACCGAATCTGCTCGTACCGCTTCCAAGATGTTGAATCTTGCGTCCCAGTACTGAATCGCCTGATTCAGATCTGTAATCGCGTTCACAGCCCCGACGACCCAGCCGGAATAGGCCAGAGCCAGCCGCTGTTCTGGAGTTAATTGTTTGTCGTTTTCGCCTTGCAAGAATGCATCCAGTCGCGGCAGCGTCTCGACATTCAATTGCTCGTTGATCTCTGTGCGCAGGGGCTGCAACTGCTTAACGATCTCTGGTTCTTTCAGCTTCGCTTGCCAATCGGCAAGCAGAATTTTTGCTCGTTCGATCGACTTCAGCATCTCGTCATATTCGCGCAGAAACTTTCTCACGTCGTCCATCACTGCGCCGCCGAGTTTTTGTTTGAGCAGCCCCTGTGCGTAATCGTAGGCCAGTTGATGCTGTCCTGCGGTGCGACGGCGATTGAGTTCCCGGAGTACCTGTCGTCCGAAATAGTCCATTAACTCTGCTCGGATGATGTCGGCGCGGGCCTGCTGATCGGGAAACCTGGCGACGATCGCGTCGAGCTCTTTGAACGCCTCCGGATAGAACTCGGCCTGCGTATAGAATCGCACCAGCCCAAAGCGGGCGGCGACATCGTCCTCTTTGACCCTCTTGCGGAGCAGATTGTCGAGCGTTTCACGAGGCACAGTGGATAGAGACGCCCCCACCTTCCAGTTGAAATTCTCTGCCTCGAGCACGACGTGGTCTGGTTCAATGCGGCTGACAGCCTGCACCACTTCTACTCGCCCTTTGGCGGACATGAGTGATATCGTTCGGCGACCGAATGTGTCGAAGGGGGTGACATCAACCACCGACCCGGCTGATGCAATGACTCGCCCCTGAGGTTTCTTGTGCAACGGAATCACAAACGTCTGCGGGTTGGACGGAATGATGTCTTTGTCGACATCGCTATCAGGAATCTGCCGCAGCGGGATGTAGTACTTCTGCCAGCCGTTGTCGACGAGAACGATATTCTGCGGACTGGGAGGAGCATCTTTTGGGACCAGCCTTCTTCCGGCTGCCGTTGGACTTCCCCCCAGTTGCCCCATCAAGGACAAATTCCCTTTCAGGACGGTCCCGTTCTTCAGGCGAATTTCGCCTGCGTCGGACGCCAGGCCGAGGAGAATGAACGCAAATCCGAAGGTGAGCGAGCGATTCGCTAAAACCGAGACTTCGCGAATCATCGCAATCAACTCCCTCGCACGGTACCGGAGCAATTCCTGTCGTCGATGGAACGATCTCCAATCGGAAACCAAGGGTCAGAGCCCCTCGTGTATTATCGGACCACGACGCCAAACACCTGCGATGCGTGTGCCAATTCAATCGCCAAGTTTCTCGGACATTACCTGCCGGGGCGTTTCCAACGTTACCAGCCGGATCGTCCCGTCAATGAAGATCTAGCGTGTGTAGCAGATTGTATGGCTGACGATAGTTCGTTTCCACTTTTGGCGAATTGCCGGCCAGATTGATGCAAGTTTATGGCCTGCTGAGGTTCTTTTACTTGGAATTCAGAAACCCAGCCATTCCATCCCACAGTGGTTGCCTGAAATACCACAAAGCGAAAATGCCGCCAAAGATCACACCGAGCCAGACGATCAAACTGATCATTCCGAACGTTCCCGACGCCAGGTTGCGGAACCAGCGAGTCCAGCCTCGCCTGTCGTACAGCACGAACCTAGCGACGCCAGCGGATTAAGAATCGCGGCGGCTACTTCCCTTCGCTACCGAGCATTTCGGCGAGGTAATCGAGAACGCCTTGAGCATCGACGTCACTAAGGACATCGATATTTTTTCGCCAAGAGGGATTGGATCGACGGTCGAACACCGTCATGCCGCGCGTCAGCTCACCTTCAATTTCCACATCGACCGACATTGTGGTCCGCTGGAACTGAGCGGGCCTGGCAATCGAAGCCAGGGCCGTCACTTCGGCCAATCGCATCCCTTCGACTCCCAGATGCTGATGATGGGCTCGCAAGGCGAACGGCATAAGCTGTTGCAACATGCGGCCATGGGCCGTGGTTTCCGATAGTCCAAGACGATCGTATTGTTCGAATGTCAGTACGGCCCTTTGACTGGCGTCCAGCGGGACCAAAGTCTTCGTGGCCGGATAGCGAAGCACGACCCGGGCCGCCGTTGGATCACAAAAGACATTGAATTCCGCGGCGGGGGTCACGTCGCCAGGCGTCAAGATTGTCCCGCCTAGACAGACGATTCCCTTCAGCCGTGATAAGAAATCGGCATCGAGATCGCAGGCCAGTTCGAGGTTCGTCAGCGGTCCCAAGGTAAGCAGAACGATCTCATTCGGATATTGCCGCGACAGCTCAATCAGCAACTTCACGGCGTCTTTGGTGTGATGCAGTTCGGCTGCAGTCGGACGCCACTCGCCCATGCCTTCGGGGCCGTTCAAATTGCGATGCAACTGCTGCCACTCAGGGACGTGCTGCCTTTCTTCGGCGTCGCGAGAAAGTCGACCGGCGTGACCGACGCCGATTCGCGGCCACTTTGGCGGGTCGAGTATTTCGACGATCGCATGCAGATTGCGTCCGGCCTGTGTCGGCGATACGCAACCGCCAACGGCCGTCAGCGCAATCAGATCCAGATCGGGATCAGCGAGTGCGATCGCGATGGCGAGCGTGTCACCAATTCCCGGATCAGCATCAATAATCAGTTTTTGCGGCATCCTGCAGTCTCGTCCTGAGTTTTGATCTGCGTGTCCCCAACGGCGATGTTATGCCTCTCTGCTGGCGGGTTCAATCCCCTGCTGTCCGTCTTCAGACTCGTCGATGGCCTGCGATCAAGGCGTTCGGACAGCCAGCGGATGGGGTGAAAGATGGCTGCAACGGGCTTTCTCCCACCCAGCTCAGAACCCGGCCATCAAGTCGCAAAGCATTACGATTTAGTCGGTTGCGACATCTTCGCCACTGTGGCGGGAATTCCAACTGATTGACATTGTTGTTGGGACCCCGGTATAGTCCAATGAATAGATCAGCGGCAGCCGATCTATTTGATGATCTGGCGAGAATTGGGGTGCCGTGCTGCACTCTCCGCTTCCTTGAATCGCAGATGGAGACCTATCAATGCTGGTGATTCCTGGCCGTTACGGTAAAGACACGTGCGACGGATTCAGTCGTCGAGCATTGCTGCAAGTCGGTGGAGCGTCGCTCGCCGGACTTTCGTTGCCGAATCTTCTTCGCAACGACAAGGTCCATGCGGCCGAAGATGAACGCTACGGCGGAGCCGGATTCGGTAAAGCCAAGCATGTGATCTTAGTGTACTTACAGGGCGGCCCGAGCCATCTCGATCTGTGGGACCCAAAAGCGGACGTCCCTGACAATGTTCGCAGCGTGTTCAAGCCGATCGACACCAAACTGCCGGGCGTTCAGTTCACCGAATTGATGCCAAAATTGGCTCAGGTGCTCGACAAGACCACGCTTCTGCGAGCAGTCAGTTACACGCCCAACGGCCTGTTCAATCATACTGCCGCGATCTATCAGATGATGACGGGTTATACGGCGGACAAAGTCAGCGCCTCTGGACAGTTGGAGCCGCCAAGCCCCAAAGATTTCCCCAATTGGGGCTGCCACGTCATCAAGGCAAAGCCTCCTGAAGT
>DASYEA010000221.1:0-4994 GCA_036499265.1 Schlesneria sp.
TTTTTCGCACGATAAGGGGGATTCATCGCTTCATAGGCTTCCGATTCCGCTCCATACGGTCGCTTGGTGTCGTCGGTGTCAATCCAATCGAGAATGCAATCGGCCAATTCGATCGTCATGCCGGGGATGTTCAGCAGCCAAGTGTGGATTTCATCATCATCCAGCTTCATGCTCAGCAAGATATTTAAATTCAGCTTGGCGGACTCATCCATCAGTCCGTAGCGGATCGCGTTGGAATAAGGAGCTTGCTCGACTGGAGCGATAACTGAAAAACGGGCGTTGCCCCTTGCGCGCGGCGACTGGACGATCGTCTTACCCATGAACAGCGCGGGATTGTGCTGTAGATTTTCCAGCGCTGGATCTGTTCGATTCCCCAGCATCGTGGCGACGTATTCGACTCCCGAATCTGCCGCTTCACGCGCCTGAATGTCGCTGCCGTACATCGTCGTCGCTTCGTTCTCGGTCAACATCATTTGCGTGTAATTGTACGCGGCCAAGGTCAGCAGCGCGACAATCACCAGCACAATCAGCAGGACACTGCCGCGGCGACCTTTGGCGGACGACTTTTTCTTGGCCTGCTGTTTCACGGTGTAAACTCCGCCGGCAACGGTTCGGAAACGGGAATCAACACGACCGAACGGAACGTATTGGTCGACTGGCTGACGTTGGCTCGCAGCGCCGGCCCAAGCTTGGTTTGGGATGGTGCGAACGTGATGATCACTTCGACGGCACGAGGCAATCGCCCTGACTCTTCACTGTCCCAGACCGTGAACCAGGTGACGCCGTCGAAAAAGCGAAACTGTATTGTCCCCACTTCCGGGGCCAACGCTTGCGGCAACGAGAGCGACGTTGGAGCGGCCCCTTTCTCTTCGACCAGTTGAGTTGCCATCCGGTCCCCTTCCGTGCGAACCAGGCCCTGCATCATCGCACCACCAGGCATGGAGACACCGGCCATCGCCAGTTGATAAGTGACCACTCGCAGATCGCTGGTGTGGGAATGCATCTTTGCCCCATCCAGATTGGCCGAAAACTCGAGATCGCGGCGGGCCCGTGAGATATGCATCTCAATCCGCTGCGTGTTGCCACGAATGCCGATGCTGCGCGGGGAAGGTGTGTCAGAGTCCGCCGTTGAAGATGGGTCTGCGGGGGCTGGCGCCTGATTGTTTCCGCTCGGTTGTGTCGATGGCGTTGTCGAAGGCGTGCTGCTGCTCGTCGAATCGCTCTCCGTCGGAGGCGGCGGAACGTATGCGATCGATCGAATATCAATAGCGATCTTGCGCATCAAAGCGCGAGCTAGTTGCGATCGTTCCATTTCTTCGCGACCGCTTGCCGTCATCTTCCACGACTGATCCATCGCGGTGAAGATCGCACCGAGCAAGATCACGGCCAACGATAGTGCCAGCACGACTTCCAGCAGAGTAAACGCAGTTCGCTTGTTGGACGAGTGCCGTGCGCGTGGCATTGCGGCGGGGATTGTCCGACTCCCGCCGTTTCTTAGCATTGCGCCTGTTTGTGGAGACTGCACGTTCATTTCGTCTGACTTGATTGAGCTTCTTCTTGCTGTTTCTGGATCGCCGCATTCATGAACAGGCTGGGATCGCGCATCCAGCGTCGCAAGGTGAAATCGCTATTCGCCAGGTTTGAGCCGCCGCTGTGAGAGACTGTGACATCGATCTGCAACAGGTCCGGAAACTGCGTTTCCGCGATGGTGACGCTGTAGTTCCAGGCCGCGTTGTCAGGAAAAGGAACTCGCGATTTGGGCGACAACGTCTCGGCCCCCGCCAGCACTTCGGCCAGCTTCGCTTCGCAGCGAATGATCGCCTGCGTCTTCAGACGCGCCTGGATTCCCGCACGAGCCCCGTTCCAGCCCAATTGCGACAAGATCGCCAACGCCCCGAAAAAGATCGTCAACGACAGGATGATCTCCAATAGCGTCAAACCGTCACGATTCGACGATCGCACCGGCCTTAACAATCGTTGCGGAGCCCGCTTGATCATCGTCGCTCTCCCTGATGGAGACGACTGACGCCGATCGAACCGGTGACGCCGCGGATACGCAGCGTAATTCTCTGATTGTGTTTGTCGACCAGATCCACTGACATATCAGTTGAGGATCCGTCGGGCTGAAACTGCATTCGCCCCGACCAGGAGAGCGAACCCAGGTTCCCCGCATCCGGCAAGCCTTCCAACGCGGTGGGGGGCAACTTCTGTCCGGTCCCGATCATGGTGGCGGCCGCATTGGAACTGCCGGTGCCAGTCAGAGTCGGCGCGGCGAACGTCACTCCTGTGGGCAAAACACCTGACGCCTTGCTGAATCGTCCCAACGCTGTTCCGGTTCCCCGAGCGTTCGGGCTGACGCTTTCGAATTCTCGTTCAAACGGCACGGTCAAAAAGTGCCGACCACCAGGTTCATATCGAAACTGATAAACCAGACCGCTTTCGATCGCATGCACGCGAGCACTGGCTGCGACCGATCGCACCTTCTCGGCCGCCTCGGTCAGCTTCTGCTGGCCACTCATTCGCATGATATTGGGCCAAGCCACGGCAACGATCACCGCCACCACAGTCAGGACCAGCAGCATTTCCATCAACGTATAGCCGCCGCGATCGGATCGTCTCGACGACCTGCCGCAAACAGCGCGCTGCGAATGTTTCCCGAGATTGTGATTCATGACCAGCCCGAACAGATGCAGCGTCGGTCTCTTCAATCGACGCCAGAATCACCGGAAACCCCGGCAACCCGCAAATCTTACCAGATTCATCGTCCCGCGAACGAGACAACTCTCGCGCGAAAAGTGAGTTAGTTCTAACGACTTGCACGTGAATGCAACCTGAAGTTGGCTAACACGGCGTCGGACCGGCATCCAACAGAGTGATCTCTTGCCTGAGTCGAGCGACAAATGCAGACGAGTGCGTTCCGACGATTTGCGACTTACAATCACTGTGCCGACCCCAATGATCGCTGGTCTGCCGATTGGGAAGATGATGCCGGGCGATTTGGGTATGTGGACTGGCAAATTGTTGCTCAAACGACTTTGCAGTCTGTGAATAGGGCAGATTCTTGCTATTTCGAAAATATTTGGGAAAACCGAAATAAATCCACGAATCTCTTTTGTGAACGCCAGGTTCTAAAATCTGCTAGGAATTCGACTTTTGATAATTTGGTCGAATGTCATTGCGAACTAGAGTAAACGACCATTTATTTTGGAAATCTGAAAGTCTGACCACATCTTGGCTCTTCCGACAATCTTGCCCTCCCCACAATCTGCCCGTTTTTCCCGCCTTGTCTTGCTGTACGCGTAACCCTCTCAAGTTACCTGTGCTGCTTTTTAAGCTCGCGGCATTTCGTCGCGTGCGTGGTCTTATTGTCTTTATTTGGAACTCACATGCGACGACGTTTGGATCCCAAATCGCACCCGATTTCTATTCGTGCAGGCTTCACCCTGATCGAATTGCTGGTCGTAATCGCGATTATCGCCGTGCTGATCGCCCTCTTGTTGCCTGCCGTTCAGCAGGCGCGTGAAGCCGCACGCCGGACTCAGTGCAAGAACACGTTGAAGCAAATTGGCCTGGCCCTGCACAACCATCACGACACGTTCCAGCGTTTACCTCCTGGAGCCTGCCGCGATTGGCAACCTTTCGCTCCCGCCAACGAACCCAACACTTGGGGTTCTTCCTGGATGATCTTTCTTCTGCCGTACATCGACCAAGCTCCGATGTACAATTCCTACCAGTTCACCGGCAACTCTGGGCACGTCAATCCGAACAATCAGGCACTGCTGACCAATAAGAAGATCCCTGCCTTCATGTGTGCTTCGTCAACGATTAACAAAATGTCTGACAGCAACTCAAAGATGATCGCACATTACGCGGGTATCGCCGGAGCCGTGAATGGTAACATTCCGGGCTATACAGAAACGCGCAATGCTGCTGGCGGGTATGGCATCGCCTCGTGGGGCGGAACATTGTACGCCGAAAGTCAGACGAATTTCCGCGATATGAGCGACGGCAGCAGCAATGTGATCATGGTTGCCGAAGTGAGCGATTATCTCCGAGATACCAACAAGAGCACTCGGCCCGATTGGACTCTCGCCAATTCGTACGGCTGGAACATGGGAACCGTTTATTCTTACACCAGCAATGGTTCTGAACGCGTCTTCAACACCGTGGCAGTCCGTTGGAAACTCAACGACAAGCTGAAATCGGGAGCAGGCAATACCGGTTGGACCGGTGATGGTACTTCAGAAGGAATCAGAAGTGATTCCGGTTTGAATATCCCGCTGAACTCCCCACACACCGGTGGCGTTCATGCACTGCTGGGCGACGGCTCGGTTCGCTTCCTCAGCGAGAATCTGGACTTCGCCACGCTCAACCGATTGGTGACGCGAGACGACGGTCAAGTGGTCGGCGAATTCTAAGTCATACGATCTCGTAGAACACTGGCTGTGGGTTCACCACAGCCAGTATTCGTTTCATGAGATCACGCAATTTCCTGTCACAAGTTTCTGATCACTAAATCATGTTGGGAGTTATCGAATGGCGAAGGGCCTCGCTGTTGCAGCGCTCTGTACTTGCCTGTTCACATTGTCTGGGTGCGGTGCTGAATCGGGGCCTGCACCTGCATCTCAAGTCACCGTCGCTGGGACCGTCAATCTGGACGGCAAGCCCATGCCCGATGGGCAGATTGTCTTCACCTCTCCTGGAATGAGCGGCGCTCTCATTCCGATCAAAGACGGAAAATTCGAGGGCAAATCAGCGACCGGGGAAAAAAAGGCGGAAATCAGGGCATTTCGGCCTGGCACGCCAGTGATGATGGGCGACAAACCGGGACCAGCCTTCGATGAAAACTACATTCCGGCCAGGTACAACACTGAATTGAAACACACGGTCAAGATCGAAGCCGCCGGGCGGAAAGATTTGAAGTTCGATATCGAAAGTAAATAAGTCATCGATCACGGAAGAGGTCGCTGCGAAGAGTTAGACCTTCGACGCTC
>DASYEA010000222.1:0-5930 GCA_036499265.1 Schlesneria sp.
ACTTTCTCGAACAATTTCTCGTAAGTGACGAGGCCGTCGTAACAGCGACTCCACTGAACATCAACAAGTACGTCCACCTGCTCGGTTCGTATCTGGGGGAGTGCATTATCGCCAACTACGGCGGTGAATGGGACCGGTCACCCAATGGGATGGCCGTTGTCATTCATACACCAACACGCGTGCGGCAATTCCATCCGTTCGAGAAGGTCTACAAGCGAATCACCGAAGTGACGGATCACAGCCTGGCAGTCTACTTCTCAAAGCTCATCCCGGAAGCACTCGCCGAAGCGTAGTGGCGGATCATTCCCACTCGCAGATGTAGACGCATCTCTTTCCAGAATAAAAATCACGCAACAACCCGTCTTGCGCGAAGTGGGAATCCTGACGAGAGACGCTGGTGGCAGTTTTGGTAAGGTGCATTTGCGATTGGCCTCGTACAAAACAGCAAGCCCTCGAACCGATTGCTCGGTGTCGAGGGCTTGTTGCCAGAAAGGACTCAACATTATTCGGGCGGTGTGTTCAGTGTGCGGTGATTCTCAGGAGCCTTCGGCAGTGGGAGCGGTGCTCGTGATGCCGTTGCCAGTGTCGCAAAAATCGCTGCCATCGTTGGATGTCGCGCCGTTGGATTGACCGCTTTGTCCAGTCAGACCCTGATAGCGAAAGCCCTGGTTCACGACACCGAAGGCGTAGGCGACATCGTCCAGTTCCTGATTCACAGCCAGTGAGATCTCGCCCAGGCCGACGACCATGGCCAGGACAGCGATGCTCGAGATCAAGACCAGTTCGGCTGAAACAATGAAGCCAGCTTCGTCATTCCACAGTGCGTGAATCAAAGTCTGCATGATGCGGTCCTGAGCCGGTTGTACCGGTTATAGGTCTTTGCGGAGCCAACTCAGAAGGCCAGCGGGCCATTCGAACGAGGTTGGCGTATTAACTATTGCTCACCGCCGTTGGGGCTGACGCTGCTAATTCCTTTTCCGTCGCAGAAATCGCTTTGATCTCCGTGGCTGCTACCACTGTTCTGGCCACCATGGCCGCTCATCCCGTTGGCTTTGAAGCTCTGGTTCATGGCCCCGAAGGCCGAAGCGACGTCTTCGAGTTCGTGATTGATGTTGATCGCGACTTCTCCCAGGCCGACCACCATTGCCAGGACCGCGATGGATCCGATCAAGACGAGTTCTGCGGAAACAATAAAACCGGCTTCGTCGGTGATCAGGGTGTTTACAAGAGCATTCATGGTGAAGGTCCTTTCTGGAGGCCTTAGTGTTTGGGTCGATGGTGACCTGTAAAGCAGACTGAATGCCAACTCGTAAAGCCTGTTCAATTTTCTTGACGCATCTCCTGAGAAATAGCATGCAAGAGACATGACACCAATGAGTTACATAGAATTTCAATTCTTTCGGAATCGTAAAACGATGGGGTGGCGACGGATACCGACACGTTGCCAGAACGCCACAAGAACGCGGACTCGTTCGGGACGAATGCGATCACAACCTATTGTTGCAACGCAAGTTAAGAGCTTCGCAGCCGTGATGCTGCGATGTGGTGATGCCGGAACACAACATCGATGGGGTGTTCAGACGGCAAAGGGGCTCCGCCGCGGCGGGGTCACAGCCTGAGCATGGCTTCCGCCAGAGCAACCGGAATCCAGACGAAGTGATGCACTGATCCATCGTCAGTGAAGATCAGTGCGCCGCATGTGACTACGCTTGTCGCTTGCGATTCCGGCGCAAGAGCATTTGGTACGACAGCCCCCCTTGCACGCGCATCAGCAGACCGCCGAATTCCATCAGCACGCCGCGGATCCCTAGGCTGATAAAGTGACGCATGGCAGACGCTCCTCTGGGATGCTGGCGGTTTCCAACGAGATCTGTTCGAGATCGCTCTCGACATTCAGACGGTTACCGAGGTGATCGAACAGTCCCGAGCGAGCCGCGAAGGCCGCCGGCGTGGCTCCGCCGAGATGCGGAATTCGCACGTGACAGGGTCCGCACTGGTTCGAAAACGCGACGTTGATTTCTAGGTCGCGAGCGATCCGTGACGGAAGTTCACCCGCGAGCGACCAGCTCGGTTCCAACATCCAGCCCACGCGAAACGCTGTCTGCGGTGTCCGACGTGGCCAAGCCGCCGAGATAATCGCCAAATCAATCTTCCCACGATACTGGGACCAGATATGGTGGTAGATCATGTCCGCACAAATGGCGAACCCGATCCGGCCCAATTCTGTTTCCACGATCAGTGGATCCTGACCATGTCGGAAGTAGAAATGTTCCCAGAATATCAGGTGCCGCTTGCGATAAATTGAAGCCTTGCCATCCGGTGTCGTGAAACTCAGTGAGTTATAGACATGTCCGTCGTGCCGTTCGACAAATCCGGCCGCCAGGTACACACCATAGCGGCGACTGAGTTTGGTCAGCGCCTTCACAATCGGCCCGTCTGCTTCTTCCGCCAGCTTGTGGAGATCTGTGTGCTCGACATAGCCCGTGCAGGCTAGTTCGGGGAACACGACTAGCTTGGCGCCCATGGCATGGGCTTCAGCGACTTTGGCCGAGATCTTTTCCAGATTGGCGGCTGGATCCAGCGCCTGCGGAGCAAATTGAACAACGGCAATCGGCATGGTTGGAGCGCGCATGCTATCCCCCACTGTCACGATGGATCGTGAAGTCTGTTGCCGTTGCGGGGCGTGAGTCCATTCTACGCAGCGCAAGCCAACTCGGCGCGCAACGGTGATCGATATCCGAATTCATCGGTCGTTCGGACATTGCGGGCTATGCGAAGTGACCATGCCCTATCCAATTCTCATCTCATTAAATAAAAATGAGTTGCGCAAATTGCAGGTCTTTTCGGATCATCAAAATCGAGGAAAGCGGTATGACGGAAGTTCCAGTTGATTGGGTTGCGCCCGACTTCCGAATTGGAGCTGGAATGTCGGTTAAGCGGGTCGTGCCGAATGTGATGGGGCTGGCCAGTTAGCTACCCGCGGCATCGAACAGAGCCCGTCGAATCTTTGCCATGTGGTGAGAATGCTCCTCGGCAGTCAGAACCGGGATAAAGCCGTCGGTGGCCAATGCCGTTTCCAGATCGACCCAGCTTCGGCAACCGGCGAAGTGCGGCGATTCTGTTAGCAGAACGGGATGTGGAAGCGAATAAACGCGGACCATCAGTGCAAACAGTGACGGATTCCGATAGTGAAACCGAGCCTGAATTGTCGATGCCGACCAGACATGCAAGCCGGCGAGCCGCGGCAGCAGGGCCTCGTCCCGAATCTCAATGACCTCTTCGATCGAGACATAAAGCTGAATTGCGATTGAGCCCTTGGGCGGTTGCTGCATTCGGGCCTGCTCCAAATACGATCGCCCCTGCTCCGCCAAGACCTCCGGTTCTTGATGAAACTCCGTTGGGTACAGCCAGAACTCCGCATGGTCGACGCGAAATCCGTCGCGGCCTTCGTGAATTCCCCCTTTGCGAAGGATCACGGATTGCTGACCGCTCCCCAACGCGTGACAGACGGCGGCCCACTCCTTAAAGGCGTATTGGTTTCTCGCTTGCATCGGAGCTCCCTGCGAATCGACCGGATTTTGTTCGATGTCCAGACACGGTATTGAGTTACTCAACAAAAGTCCCTATACCACCCTGAGTAAATGAATGTGGTTTGCACCTGATGCCATGACAGGCCTGAACCGTGAGGTGGCCAATTTCGCCAAGAGATTGCATCTTCATGGTTTACCGCCTGGCGATTTTTTCGGCGGTACAGTGCCGAAAGTGCGATCAAGAGGATAGCGCATGAGACTGCTTGTCGGATGCTTCTGCTCGGCATTTTTAGGAAGCTTGCTGACAATCTGGATGACCAGCCCTGCCGGCAAGACCTCGGTCGTTGCTCAGGATCGCGCTGGTACGGAACAATTGACGCCCATTGAGCGTGTCAGCCCGACCATCAAGCGGATCTTCAACAGTGAAGGCCATACTCCCGAAGAGGCAGTCACTGTCGCGGTCTACGAAGCAGTCAATCGTAGCGTGGTCAACATTACTGCGAAATCCGTTCAAAATGACCGGTCATTGTGGGCCGGACGGATCTCTGAAGGGAGTGGCTCGGGGGCCGTTATCGATCTCGAAGGGAATATTCTCACAAATCATCACGTGGTCGGGGGAGCGAAAGAGATCGCAGTCACACTGTATAACGGCGAAACCTACGATGCCGTTTCTGTCGGCTCGGATCCGCTGAACGACCTGGCGGTGATTCGCATTGAAGTTCCGCCAGAAGAACTTTTTCCCGTGACGTTTGGTGATTCGAAATCGCTGCGAGTCGGGATGAACGTCTTCGCACTCGGCAATCCATTCGGCCTGGAACGAACACTCACCACAGGAATCATTTCCAGCCTGAATCGGTCGCTGCAGATTCACGGGAACTGGAAGATCAAATCCATCATTCAGATCGATGCCGCCATCAATCCCGGCAGTTCGGGCGGGCCGCTGCTGGATTCTCACGGCCGCTTGATCGGGATTAACACGGCGATTGCCACCACATCGGGCCAAAGTTCGGGGGTCGGCTTCGCGATTCCCGTCAGCTTGATCAGCCGGGTTGTTCCGCAACTGCTGAAGCACCATCGCGTGATCAGACCCGAGAGTGGCATCGATAAAGTCTATCAGACGGACAAGGGCCTGTTGATCGCGGAACTCCGACCCAATGGCCCTGCTGAAAAGGCCGGCCTGCGTGGTCCAAAGATGGTCAAATCACGACGCGGACCGCTCACCTTCAACCGCGAAGACCGTTCCGCGGCCGACTTGATCGTGGGGCTGGACGATCAAAAGATCGCCAGTGCCGAGGATTTTCTCAGTTACATCGAAGGCAAAAGTCCCGGCGATCAGGTCATGTTGACCGTGGTCCGCGATGGCCGCAAAGTTCAAGTCGCCTTGAACCTGGGTAGCACGGATCCGACCGAGCGGCCGGAATAGCGGTGACTCATTTGACGAGTCTGCGATTCGCTTCCCACAATTCGCCGCCCCGTGGCGTAGTCAGCGCGACGGAAGGATCGCGAAGTCGTACATTCTCGGGTTGTCAATATGATCTGGTCACGCACTGCGGCTGTGCTGCTTGCCGTAAACTGTTTGCTGCTTTGCGGCTGCCCAAACAAGCCTGTTGCGCACACCAAATCAAACTTACCCTCGTTCCGCGGTCAGGAAGTCGAACTCGTCGCCCCTGCCAGCTTCCAACTCCCCGCCCTTTGGGAGGTCGCACTTCAGGAGTGGATGAATCAATCCGGAGCAACGATCCGCTGGAACGAATACGACCTACAAAGTAATTCGCTTGAGGAAAAACTGGCAGAGCCAATTCCAGCAGGTGGTCGAGTCATCCTATTTCCGCTCCGAGAGCTCAGTGTGATCGATCGTCGCCTGGCTCCGCTTCCATCGGGAGCAGGAATCGATTTCAACGACTTGTTTAAAGGCCTGCGTGATCGAGTTATCTCGCGGAACAGGCTTCCGGTCGCGATTCCGGTCGCGGTGCCCGAGTTCCTCTGTTACTACCGAGCCGACTTGCTTCGCAAAGCAGGTTTGAAACCTCCTGAAACCTGGGACGACTACCAAGTCTTGCTCGATTCATTGGATAAGTGGGCACCGGGACTGACGGCGGTCGAGCCATTGGCCCTCGATTCACGCGCCGCCCTGCTCTTTGCCAGATCGCTGGCCTACGTGAAGCATCCCGAGAACTATTCCGTCTGGTTCGACCTCGAATCGGGTCAGCCGATTCTCGAAACACCTGGCTTCCAAGCGGCGGTCGAATCAGCCAGCCACGCCTGGAAGAAGATGCCGCCCTCGATCTCGGATCTCACTCCACTTCAATCGCGTCAACAGATCCTCGAAGGCAAAGCCGCGCTGGCAATCGGTGCGGAACCGATGATGGCTGCCAAAGGTGTCGTGCGAGCCGAGTCCAT
>DASYEA010000223.1:0-2313 GCA_036499265.1 Schlesneria sp.
ACGCGGGTGAAGCAGGAGAAGTGATCTGCTGGCTGGCCCAACAGCACCAATGTGACATCATCATCATGGGAACCCATGGTACTCATGCACTTCATCATATGATTTTCGGCAGCGCGGCCGAGCACGTTCTGCAACACGCTCGATGTCCAGTCCTGACGATTCGCGATCGGCCCGCCAATAAGCCCCCTTTGGAACAGCCGCTTGTCGTGCCAATCAAAGCACCTCGCTATATGTGAAATTCCCAGCTAAATAGGTCCACAACCGAGTTCGGAGCGATCGTCTTCTGGGAGGGCGCGGCTGCTGCCAAGCCGCTAAGTCTCGTTGCACTCAATCAAGAGACGAGCCACTCCGTTTTCTGGTGGATCTATTTAGGCTCTTGATCGCAGTGTTGCTCGATCACAAAGTCTTTCCACCCGGGAGAATTCGTTTAGGCTGTAGGCGAGCCAACGCCATTATAGACAGTCTGCGGATCTGAGGATCTTCATCTTGAAGCAGAACATTGAGATCATCGACCGAAGCGGACGTGGCCATTTCGGCGATCATCTGCATCGCGCGCAGTCTTAATTCAGGTTGGCTGATGGAGTCTTTCGATTGCACATAAGCCAGCAACGGGACGACTCCGCTCGGCCCCAGTCGCCGAATCTGATTTTCGTACAGGAACGACGCCTTGCTACGACCGATCAACGCCAGCACGCTGGTCAACCGATCACGAAGTTCGGAATCTTGCGGTGGACGCAACACCAGCAGAGGCAGTTGCCAGCCTGTCGCGACCACTCGGTTGAACTGAGTTGGCTCGGGAATGGGTTGACCCGCAGAAAATGTGACGCATTCGCCCGGCTGAATCGTACAGTTCATAGATGGCAACTGCAGTTCGACCGCGGTACTCGCGACGTCCTGGCAAGACATCGCATTGTTAGGCAGTGCCTTCCACTGCATCTCTGCTGAGGAAGGGCAAGTGAAGACGTTAGTCAGCGATTGCGTAGCCGGGGCCGATGGAGCACAGATCTCCATTTCTGCTGTGGCCGGCGCACGACACCACAGTTCACCCGCGACAAGCTCTACCTTTTCGGCGCGATGCAGCACCAGTTCTGTTTCATGATTTAACCGCACGAGGGCATCACAGCCGGTACGGATCTCGCACAAGGAAGTCGATCGAGTGCGAACCCTCGTCAATGCTGGCAACGAGATTCGCTGCGTCCCCTCAACAGAGGTCCAGTCGCGCGCATTGGCTGCCTTATAGTCCACCGTGCCAGTCATCATCGAAATCTCGGCCACCGCTAAGGCAGGCGAGGGGGATTGAAAAATAATGCCGACGGTCAGCAGTAACGTGCAGACAATGGCTACGATCACCAAACTCGAATTCCCTCGCGAGGCTCGTGACTTCCCATCCCTTCGATTCGACTTTGGTTGCAATGTCTCCATCAACCGCTTGATCGCCGGTTCGACCGGCGGGGGTGAAAGGACCAGCGACAAGTCTTGATGCAGGAATTGCAACTCGGCCCATTGCTCTCGGCAAGACCCACATTCCGCCAGATGCTGCTGCATCGCGGCGACTTCCTGCGGCGATAATTCGCCGTCCAGCGCCGCGTTCAGCATCAGTGGTAATGTTTCGCAGTTCATATGTCACTCCGCAGTTTCGCCAGGCGGATGCGAAGCAGAGCCCGGGCCTTTGCCAGTCGCTCGTTCACAGTAGCGCGGGCCACCCCCAGCCATTGAGCCATTTCATCGTAGGTCAGGTTCTCGTAATAGCGCAGCAGCACGACTTCGCGCAGGTCTTCGGGAATCGCGGCGACCTGTTGAACAACAATCGCCCGCTCATCTTCAGCCAGCGCGCCACCCAGACCATCGGCAACGTTCGCGATCGTCGCGTCTTGGTATTCGGTCCCCATCACCTGCTTCCGGCGAACACGATCGCGACACCAATCCACGCAAATGTTGTGAGCAATCCCTCGCAACCAAGGACCGAACTGATCGGGATTCGACAACGACGACAGTCGCGCATACCCGCGCAGGAACACGTCTTGTGCCAGGTCGTCAGCATCGCTCGAACAGACACGCGACTGGCACATTGCCAGGATCCGCCTGAACCAACGGCGCGCCAGTTCCCCGTAAGCCGCCGTTTCACCGGCAACCACGCGGCGAACCAGTTCACCGTCGGTCATACCCTGTCCCCTTTGCGAACCCTCACGAAGGAAGTCGTGTTGGCATCCTGAACAGGCTGGCAGAAATTCTGACTTCGCTCTGTTTTTACGAAATAGGGCACTTTCTGCCAGCCTGAGGCGAACTGCTTTGCGACTGATCTAGGGTCGGTGG
>DASYEA010000224.1:0-3507 GCA_036499265.1 Schlesneria sp.
GTTCCGCAAGTTGTCTGGTGTTTAACGTGGCAGTTGCAGACTCGACCTGCAGACGAACAGTTTTCCCTGCTCAAGGACTGGACTCTACCTGCAAAACAGCGACGTTCCCTTCGTTTCGTGAGTGCTAACCTGCCAGCTCCACAGATTCCCGCGTCCTTTCTTACTTCAGACCAACGAGCGTTCGGTGAACGGCCTGGTGCCGGGCTGGTGAGCAGTTTCTCGTTACTTGTCCAAGCGGCAAAAAAAGCAGGCAAGTTGGATGAATTACAAACCGCCGTCGATCAGGCCGTCGCCGAGAAATTACCCCTGGCCGATGGCTTGGCGACATTAGTCGCAATCGCCCGCCATGACTCTTCCGGTGCCCAGCGGCTTAAACGCTCAATCGAAGACAGTCAATTGCGCGTGCAGAGTCCGCTGGAACTCCAAACGCCGGACTTTATGAATGCGAGATGGCTGGACTTCCAAATCCTCGAAGCTGCGATTGCCATACCATCATACTCCGACGCGGCACGGGTTTGGGGAACGACAATCTTGAAGGAGCATCGAAATACTCAAGAGTTCGAACCATTGACGCTGATCCCGTGGATCTTTGCACAGTCTGACGTCCAAGGACTGAGTCCTGCCGAACGGGATGCGGTCATGCTGCCGAATCTACGGCTTTGGCATCCATCGAAGTCATCCCAGACGACGTCGAATCGCAATCCGCCGGACTTGTGGACGGCAATTGATGGCGAAGTGACTCAGATTTCTGGCACCACGTTGAATCAACTGCTCTTCAAGTATCCGCTGACGGGCACGTTCGAATTCAGCCTGGAATCCAATACCAACAGCTTTTCCGATTTAGAACTGGGCTATGGTGGCTTCGTTCCGGCCTTGCCGTTGTGGCATGAGCTTGTGCAGATTCCTTCGAACCAATGGACTCGCCATTCTATGCGAGCCTCCCCCGATTTCATTCGGTTCTATTCGGATGGAACGCTCATGCATACAGAACTGTCACCTGGCCGAGCGACTCCCTGGTTGCACTTGTCTGCGCGCGATCAACATCGCACCATGTTCCGCAATCTTCAATTGACCGGCGCACCGATGGTTCCCCGCGAGATCAACTTGTTCTCCGGGGACCGTTTGGATGGCTGGAGTTCGGTACAAGGTGAGCGGATTTCCTTGGAAGGGTTTGGTGTTGGGCCACGACGCAGGGAAATGGAACCACGGTCAACTGACCCGCTGTCTGAACAGGCGGCTGGTTGGGGTATCAAAGACGGAGTCTTAACTGGGGATGCTCTGTTCGCCGCAAGAAAGTTGACTCCGGTCCATCTGCAGTACTTCCGGCCGATGCTGAACGGTGATACCTTACGGTACGAGTTTTTCTATCAACCGGAGACGATGGTGATCCACCCGGCATTCGGTAGTCTGGCGATGCTACTGAAACCCGATGGGGTTCGTCTGCATTGGCTAGATTCCACCTTACCCGAGTCGCGACTGCTGGAACTTGATCATCAGATCGACGCGAAAGACAATCGACGTGGGCCAGATGCATTGCCGCTGAAACCTGCTGAATGGAACGCGATGCAAGTTTCGATTGAAGAGGACACGGTCCGATTGATTCTGAACGGAAACTTGGTTTTCGAGCGTCCGCTGGAATCTTCGAACTCACGACAATTCGGATTGTTCTATGATCGTCAGTCGACTGATGCAAAGGTGCGCAATGTGATACTCTCCGGCAAGTGGCCCGAGAAGCTGACAGCAGAAGAGTTGGCGGATGTTTTAGCTCCCGACAATGCCGACGAAAGCCCCGCATTGAAGCAGGCTCGGCGGGCGATGATCCGTGAGGATGAAATCGCACGGAACAAAAATCGTGAAAATGAACGCCCCAAATGAAGTGCCAATCCCATCAAAGAATGTAGCCCTCTCATTCCGCGAGAGGATGGCCGACGTAGCGGGCATTGCGAAGAGAACGCTGTTCTGCTTGCGTCAGTATGTGAGCAGCGACGACGTTCGACTCTCGCACTTGATTATCAGACAAGGCTACGGATGCAATGATCAGACTTGAAGTAGCTTAACGTCCGCTTAGCAATAGTCAGTCCACGGCCCTCCTCTTGCGGAGTGAAAGGGCCACTTTGTTTGGCCGGAGTCGCGCGACGTGGGGTCAAGTGGTTCAAAGTTCATTTTTCGCTGCGGACGATTTACTACTGCACAAACTCGAACTTAGCGAAAAATGAACTTTGAACCACTTGACCCCGTTTTTGAATCCACCGCAAAAAGCTGAGATTTAACGAGAGGCCTCTCCATGTTCGCCGGACGGATTGATCAGTTTCGTATCTGGTTTTCGGTGATCACGATCACAGCGTGCATATGGTCGAGTCACTCAGTCTCTACTGCTCTGGCGCAAGACTCGAGCGTAGACGAGGAGCTAGCGAAGCAACAGAAAATAGTCGACCGTTTTCTTACGGTTCTAGAAAAGAATCCGCGTCGTGGGACGGCCCTGGATCGGGTGTATGGCTTCCATGTCGAGAGCGGCACGCTTGACGCCTTGATTCAGCGGTTTCAGGAACGATCGACGAAGAATCCTCAGGATGGCGCGGCCTGGATGATTCTGGGGCTGATCGAGTCCCAGCGGGGTCGAGACGCGGCAGCGGTGGAAGCCTTTTCCAAAGCGACTGCCGCGGCCGTGAATGATCCCTTGGCAGCATATTATCTGGGACAATGCCAGGTTCTGATCGGTCAACCCGATCAGGCAGTCAAAGCGTTCGAACTTGCACTGACACGCAAGCCGGCTCAGGCGGATTTGCTGGAGATCTTTCAAGCTTTGGGGCGCGTTCACCAACGAGCGCAACGGACCGAGGAAGCGCTGAAAGTCTGGTCGCGGTTGGAGAAACTGTTTCCGAATGATGCGCGAGTTCAGGAGCAGATCGCGGCGGCCTTGGCGGAAGAGAATCAAAGCGGACTGGCGTTGCCACGGTATGAAAAGCTGATCCAGCTGACGAAGGACGATTACCGCAAGGCGGTGTATCGCATTGAAGCCGCAGAATTGAAGGTGAAGCTGAACCGCTCTCAAGAAGCGATCGGTGACCTGGAAAAACTGCTGGCGACGCTCAATCCCAGCAGCTGGCTGCATCGCGAAGTGCGGCGGAAGATTGATGATGTCTTCTTGCGGACTGACGATCAGGATGGGTTGGCGAAATACTACCTGGCGAGTGTGACGAAGAACGCCGAGGACGTCGATGGGATGGCTCGGCTGGCGCGCATTCTGGCTCGCCAGGGGCGCGTTCCCGAAGCGCAAGTCTGGCTGGACAAGGCCTTGAAACTGGCTCCGACCCGGAAAGAACTGCGTCAGACATTTATCGAACAACTGGTTGAAGACCAGCGTTTCTCTGAGGCGATTGCGCAGTATGAATTGCTGGACAAGGCGGAGCCGAACAATCCTGACATTTTACGGGAATGGGGCAAGCTGATTCTGCGTGAGACAGGTAAGTCGAAGGAAGATCGTTTGAAGCTGGCAGAGAAGGTTTG
>DASYEA010000225.1:0-2741 GCA_036499265.1 Schlesneria sp.
CATGGCCGCCGTGTGTCGGATCGAAAACCGTTTGAGACGGTCGAATGTGCGGACCTTCCGCTGGGTAGATCGACCGGCTTTCGCGGTATTAAGGTGTCATGACTTGCGATATTTTTATGCGCCTGCTGCTTCCGGTGTCTCTGGTGGAGTTAGTTCGCCCCGACGTTCCACGGGGATAATCCGGTCCAAGATCCCGTTGACGAATGGGGCGGATTGGCCTGTGCCAAACATTTTGGCGAGCTCAAGCGCTTCGTCGATGACCACTCGCGGCGGCGTCTGTGTGTAGAGGATCTCGAACGCCCCCAATCGCAACGCGTTGCGATCTGTCGCGGCCATTCGCTTTAACGACCAGTTCTGTGCGATGGCCTCAATTTTGGCGTCGAGTTCGATGCGATGCTCGACGACTCCAATGAACAGGTGCCAGGCGAATTCGTAGAGATCTTCGTCCGGAACTCGTTCGCGGATCTGCTCACGGACTGTGTGATAGTCCACATCGGGGTTGAGATCCTGTTGGAACAGCATCTGGAGGGCGGCTTCGCGGGACTGTCTTCGACGCAGCATGTTTTTCCTGAAGGACGGGGGCATTCAATGAACGACGAGGAATCGATCACTTTTTCCCCGGCCAAATTCTTGAAAGACGATTGAACCAACTCAATTATACTCGTATTGCCGAGACTTCGCACAATGGACGAGCTTGCAGTTTGCTCACGTCGATGGAACTTGTCGAGTTGCCATGGGAATTCACTTGGCAAGCACCGGTCTATTCGGTGGGACGCAGCATCCACCTTATTTGGTGGCTGTTTTCGGGATTGCATTAAGCAACTGGACCATTTCGATGGCTGCCAAGGCTGCCTCGTGTCCCTTGTTTCCGGCTTTACCGCCTGCCCGGTCGAGTGCCTGCTCCATAGATTGACAGGTGAGCACCCCGAATGTGACCGGGATGCCATATTCGTGGTTCAGTCGCATGATGCCTGCTGCAACCTGATGATTGATGTACTCGTGATGAGTCGTCTGACCTTGAATCACTGCGCCAAGGCAAATCACTGCGCCGAATTGACCTGTCTTCGCGAGGGCTTCTGCCGCGAGTGGAATCTCAAACGAACCTGGAACCCAGGCGACCGTTAGTTTTTCTTCCGCGACACCGTGGCGCCGCAATGTATCGAGAGCTCCGTCCAGCAGGCGCTGGGTGACGAAATTGTTGAAGCGGGATACGACAATGGCATAGGCTTCAGGTCCGGCGATCAGGCGGCCCGACAATATCTGCGGCATGGGATGTCTGTTCTCAGTCGGTGGTCGGCACGATCTTGCGATTAGTGAAAATCGTGCTAGAGCAGTTTAACTTTGGGTTTGCCGCCGAAATGCAATAAAACGCTGGCCGAAACCATAAATCGACCGGCAAACGCAAAGTTAGCGCGCTGTAAATATGCAGGGGCAGGGCGGCAACAACGGATTTCACAGGATTATTTGGAGCAGCACGTTGCCGTCAGGCGTGACTCAACGACATCGTCTGCATCGTACCCGGCTTTCGCAACACGCGGATTGAGACAGGCTGGTGCAAAGGCCAGTGAACCACCGAGGCAGCCTCGGTGGGGGCTGTTCTCATTCTTGTCACGTGAGGTTCATGGCCATCAGGAACTCTTCGTTGGTCTTGGTGCGTCGCATGCGGTTGACTAGCAACTCCATGGCTTCGACTGGGTTCATGTCGTGTAGTACACGTCGCAGAATCCAGACTCGCCGTAGTTCTTCTTCGCTCATCAATAGTTCTTCGCGACGCGTTCCGGAGCGATTGACGTCGATGGCCGGCCAAATGCGTTTCTCGACCATGCGGCGATCGAGATGCAGTTCTGTGTTGCCTGTCCCTTTGAACTCTTCGAAAATCACTTCGTCCATCTTGCTGCCAGTATCGACGAGAGCGGTGGCAATGATTGTCAGGCTGCCCCCTTCTTCGACGTTTCGGGCGGCTCCGAAGAATCGCTTGGGATGTTGCAGGGCGTTGGCATCCACACCACCGGTCAGGATTTTGCCCGAGTGCGGGCATTCCGTGTTCCAGGCACGCGCCAGGCGTGTGATCGAATCGAGGAAGATAACGACTTCGTGGCCGTATTCGACCATCCGCTTCGCCTTTTCGATCACCATTTCGGAGACTTGAATGTGGCGGCTCGGAGGCTCGTCAAAGGTGCTGCTGATGACTTCGCAGTTCGGACCTTTGACCTGCCGCTCCATTTCGGTGACTTCTTCCGGACGTTCGTCAATCAATAGCATGATGACGTACGAATCGGGGTGATTTCGCAACACGGCTTTGGCGAGTTGCTGCAACAAGATCGTTTTACCCGCTCGAGGTGGCGAAACGATCAGCGCCCGCTGCCCCATGCCTATGGGCGCTACGAGATCAACAATCCGAGTGCTCAATTGTTCGGCATCCGCGGATAGGCGCAGTCTGCGTTCCGGGTGCAGTGGCGTCAGATCGTCGAAGAAGACCTTTTCGGTCAGGATATTCGGGTCTTGTCCACTGATGGCTTCGACACGCAGCAGGGCGAAGTAACGTTCGTTTTCTTTGGGAGGGCGAATCTGGCCAGCAACCGTGGCACCAGTCCGAAGGCCAAAACGGCGAATCTGACTCGGCGAGACGTAGATATCATCCGGGCAAGGCAAATAGTGATAATCTGGACTGCGCAAGAATCCAAATCCATCGGGCAGGATTTCCAGCGTTCCTTCGCCGAACATCAGCCCGTTCATCTTGG
>DASYEA010000226.1:0-5361 GCA_036499265.1 Schlesneria sp.
AGACATGCAGTGAGCCTCGCCCCTGAGCACGACCTTCTTCGATATTGTTCGACACGACATGCTTACCAAGTTCAACCTCACCTATCCAACTCCGCCCAACAGTTTCCTAGTTCATACCCCTTCGCTTGCGCCGCGTAGCGCTGCCGTTCCTGGCGGCTCCGTATCACGCCAGCCGCGAGCCGCAAGTCAACTCCAACCTGAAGCAGGAGGGGGTGGTGGGGCGTTTGAGAAAATGAAAGCGGCAGTGGGAGATATGTCGCCTAAGGAGCTTGAAATTCTCGAACAGATGAGTCAACCGCCGAGACGTAATGACGGTCCATTAAAAATCACAATCCTCGTGCCGGGCGAAGCCACCAACAAGCGCGGAATGTCATCAGCTGAGCAAAAGCTGTTCCGCGATAATTTCAAGAAGTCCATCAACGATGCAATGATGAGGCCATGGCGCAATGAAATGCGGCGAGTTGCGCCAGATCTGGAGATAAAGGTCAAATTCCATTTTGGTTACAAGGGGCGGATCCCTGCGACCCGGAAGGAAGATAGCCTCGATGTGGCGCTTGGGAAATTTGGTGGAAAAGTTATTGGTGATGTTGCACGCTTCATTGCCAGAAAGGATGTGGAGCAACCTGGAAAGTACTCCCTAACTTCCAGAGATAAATATTTTGTGGCGATCCCTGCGAATAAGAGAACACCTACCAGGGGAGCAGCACAGGAGACTGCCGGGTACTTCTCTATGAATACCACAGACACGATTGGTCACGAGATGGGGCACCAGATGAACGCTACACATGCGGACGCTGGACAAGGTGTTCTCGGCTTTGGTGGCACATACATGAGCAGTACCAGATTGCGAAAGGCCAAATACTCTGAACAAAACACAGAGCGCATCCGCGACTACCTCGGCCTCGATCCGAAGACGGGGAGGTCGATATCGAGGGTCCGGGAGGAAGCTAGCCTCTTGCACGGTTCCAGTCCTGTTCGGGTGAAAATTTGATCTTGTGCTGCGACGACACGTCGAATATAGGGGCGGGCATATGACATTCTTTTTGCGAAACAAAGTGGTCGCCGAACGTATGGCGGTTTCTTGAAATTTCTCACAAGCCACCTGCTGCCCGTTTGTCGGTGGTATTCCTTCCTGTCCAGTCGATGTCTGAGCGTGGCGTCGTGAGAAATTTTCAGATAATAGTTAAATTTGAACGAACGATTTAACATTTTCATGTGGCCTCCGGGAACGGCCGAGTATTGATTGACAATTCTTAATAATTTGACCGCGCCCGCCATGTAGTCGCGCTTTGGAATCTTGGTAATATCAGTAGACCGCGAGCGAGTTGAAAACGATGTCATGCGAATGTGTCGCAGTAGTTCTGCTAAAGACGGGCTGAACGTCATTTCGTGGAGCGTTGAGGAAGCCCGCCTACAGATGTAAGCACTCCGACTCTATTAAATAGCGCCGCCTCTGGATGACGAACTTATGTGGTGCATGCATATTGCACATGAGATCGCTTCCAGGGGGATGCAGTAGGTCATCGTCGCCGCTATTTAGCGATTGAAGCTTCTCCAGAATTGTCGCTATAGGACGTATGTCATGACTCGTTGGAACGAACACGCCGTCGACCGCCAAGCCCGTTTGCAAGCCGCCTCGATCTACTCCCGAGGGAAGCTGGTTAATGCTCGCGATGCAACAGCATTGCTGGAGGCAGTTCTTCGCCCTGGTGACCGGTTATGTCTGGAGGGCGACAATCAGAAGCAGGCCGATTTTCTGGCTCGTGCTTTAACAGCAGTCGATCCAGCCAAGGTTCGCAATCTCCATATCGTGCAATCCGGTGTTGTATTGGCCGAGCACCTCGAGCTGTTCGATAAGGGAATTGCGCGCAAATTGGATTTTTGCTACTCGGGCCCACAAGGACATGCGATTGCACGCGCGTTGGAACAAGGCAGGATCGAACTTGGCGCCATTCATACCTATCCGGAACTGTTCGCCCGTTACTTCGTGGATTTGACACCGAAGGTCGCGCTGATCGTAGCGCGTCAGGCGGATCGTCATGGCAATCTGTACATGGGACCCAACACGGAGGACACCCCGACGATCGCTGAGGCGACCGCGTTTAAGGACGGGATCGTTGTTGCACAGGTGAACGAGCTCGTCGACAGAGTGCCACGTGTCGACCTGGCGGCGGACCAGGTCGATTTCATCATTAAATCCCCCGATCCGTTCTATATGGAACCGCTCTTTACGCGGGATCCTGCCAGTATTACTGAAACACAGATTTTGATGGGCATGATGGCAATCAGGGGCATCTATGCGGAATACGGCGTCCAGAGTCTCAATCATGGTGTGGGCTTTGCGACCGCCGCTATTGAGTTGATACTTCCGACCTACGCTGAGCGGCTTGGTCTAAAGGGAAAAATCGCCACACACTGGGTGCTCAACCCACACCCCACGCTCATACCTGCGATCGAGAGGGGCTGGGTGCAGCATGTGCATTCTCCTGGCGCTGAGATCGGCATGGATGCTTACGTTAGCGCCCGGTCAGATATCTATTTTGTCGGTCACGATGGTGAGTTGCGCTCCAATCGTATGCTGGCTCATAACGCTGGGCATTACGCGTGCGACATGTTTATTGGCTCCACGCTGCAGATCGATCTCGAGGGGAATTCGTCAACAGTTCTTACCGATCGCATTGCAGGCTTTGGTGGCGCACCCAATCTGGGCGCTGACGCACGTGGCCGAAGGCATCCGTCTCCGACCTGGATCAAGGCCGGTCAGCAAGAGGCAACCAGTGGACGCGGACGAATGCCTCGCGGCCGCAAGCTTGTAGTGCAGATGGTCGAGACGTTCGGCGAAGGTTTGGCGCCGTCCTTTGTCGAGAAATTGGACAGCGTCACGCTCGCGGAAAGATTCGGCCTTGCCCTGCCCCCCATCATGATTTATGGGGATGATGTCACACACATCGTCACAGAAGACGGAATCGCGAACCTTCTGTTGTGTCGGAATCTCGAAGAGCGCGAGCAGGCTATCCGGGGCGTCGCGGGTTACACGGAGGTAGGCAGAGGCCGCGACCGGAAAGTGGTAGAGGCGCTACGCCAGCGAGGTGTGATCCGTCATGCTCAAGACCTGGGCATTAATCCACTGGACGCCAATCGTCGGCTGCTGGCTGCGCGTTCGATCAAGGACCTCGTTACATGGTCTGGGGGGCTTTATGAGCCTCCGGCCAAGTTTCGAAACTGGTGAGGATAGTCATATGGAATCGATCAGGATGGCTCATCCGACGACGCAGCGTTTGCCTGGCGATAAATCAGAAATCCTGCTTGGCGTGGTCGCGTCGGGGAACCTGGAAATATTGGCAGAGCGTGTGCTTGATAGTGGCGTCTGTGAGATCGTGGTATCTACAGCAGTTGCCGGGTATAGCGAAATCTGGAAGGCTGTTGCGGCTGACTTTGTCGCAAACTACTCCCCCGGAGGCATACGTTTTTCAATCAATGATGGTGGCGCCCGACCCGACACGGTGTTATTGCGTCTTGCTCAGATATGCCAGGCCTTGAAAGGGAATCTATGACTATCGATAACGCTTCGGCAGATGTAGCAGCAAGCTGGCTGGAATCATCCGCAAGAGAGCGCCTGATGGGCCTGCTGGATGCAGATAGCTTCAATGAGATTGTCGGCCCGTGGGAGCGTGAAGTAAGTCCCCATCTTAAACAGTTTAACTTGCCAGTCTCATTTGACGACGGCATTGCAGTTGGGCATGCGTTGCTGAGCCGACGTCCGGTCTGGGTCGCCGCCCAGGAAGGGCAATTTATGGGAGGCACGTTTTCTGAGGTGGCCGGAGCGAAGCTCGTGGGTTTGCTACGTGTGGCTCGCGCATTCGCTGAACGGGGGCACGATCGTCCGGTTTTGTTGCTACTTGACAGTGGCGGAGTCCGGTTGCAGGAGGCTAATGCCGGAGAGCTGGCGGTATCGGAGGTCATCAGGGCATTGCTTCAGGCGCGGAGCGCCGGTCTTCGCATCGTTGCGTTGATTGGTGGCAGAGCCGGAGCGTTTGGCGGTGGCGGGATTGCGACAGCATGTTGTTCGGATATTGTCGTCTCGGAACATGCGCGAATAGGCGTCACTGGCCCGGAAGTGATTGAAAACAACAAGGGAATCGAAGAATTCGACTCAAAGGATCGTGCACTGGTCTGGCGTATCACCGGTGGTCGTACGCGTGTACTGACCGGTGGTGCGGATCGATATGCGAAGGACGACATTGACGACTTTCGCCGTATCGTCCTCGAACTTCTGACGGATCCTCCGGCGCTGGATCTTGAGTTGTTGAAGGCGGAACAGCGGCGGTTGCAGGACAGACTCGATTGCTTTGGTGATTGCCGTGATGCTCTTGATATTTGGCGCAAGCGAGGCTGGAGCCACCCGGAGAAACTGTTCAACATCAGCGATGAACAGTTCCTGAAGGAGTTGAGGAAATCTGGCGAGGAATCTCATGTCGCACGATGAGTTGTTGATGGCACTTTTCCCAAATAGCCTCCCGTTGAAGGCGAACGACCTGGGAATTGTGGAGGGCGAGCAAAAGCTGTTAGACGGAGGGTTGGTCAGTGTAGTTGGCTTGGTCAACGGATCTCCGGTCGGTGTGGAGCATGCGATCTCGCTGGCTGCGGGTGTGCTGCGTCATATCGACACGCACGCCAGACGACCATTGGTTTTACTGATCAACGCGGGGAGCCAGCTGATGGGTCGACGGGACGAATTACTGGGCCTGAACGAGTACCTTGCTCACCTGATTAAGTCAATATATCTGGCGTCTACCGCGGGAAGTTACACAGTTTCCATTCTGTACGGAACGGCCGCAGCGGGCGCGATGGTCGCCACCGCCATGGCCACCGATACTTTAATAGCGGTACCGGGTGCGGCCCCCAGCGTGATGGACCTACCCTCGATTTCAAGAGTGACCAAGCTCCCACTGGAGCAACTTGAGAACATGTCGAAAAGTACCCCGATTTTTGCTCCGGGCGTTGATCCTATGCTCAACACCGGCGCTATTGCAGAAGAATGGCAGACGCCTGGAGAGTTCGCCACGCGCCTGCAGAGGCTGCTAGCCGGGGGGCAGGCAAATGTCGACCTCCGGGACGAACTCGGCGCCCAGCGCCTGGGTCGTCTCGAAGCGGCACGCATTGCCCGGCTCGTCAAAGAAGAGGCGTTACGTCGTGCATGAGTCGCCCGGCTCACTGCAACGTCACGCGCTTGTCTGGTTGGTTCCACAGATCTGGCCAGAAGTATTCAAACATTATCCGATGCTTGCCAGGGGCGATTTCGTGCGCAATTTGGCCTGGAACGGCTATCCGGTGATTTCGCGTCGGCCAGGACCTGGGGAA
>DASYEA010000227.1:0-3744 GCA_036499265.1 Schlesneria sp.
CGGGCCAAATGGATGAGTAAGCGATCTGTGCCGGTCGCTGGCAAACCACAGACGGCAGTTTTAGATCCTCGCAAACCTTGGGTGAGCGAACTATCGGACTTGCCCCATAACTAGGGGCCATCCCATTTAGTGCGAATCGGAGTTGATTCGCGAACAAACATTCCTTGCCAGATAACTACTGGCCGGAAAGGCTTGGACAATGGATTTCTTGAGTAGGTTAAGGCAGGCTGATGAACAGCTTGACGATGCGGACTACATCACTTTCAATCAGATTGTGGATCTAGTCGCAAGCGTCTGCAACGGCAAGGAAAAGGGCGAGCATGACCCAGTAGAGATCATGCGGCGGCTTCCCGCGCAGTACGATTTCGATGACTTGGAGACAGCAGTCAGGCAACGTCGCAGGGCAAGATTTGCAGCACCCGCCCGACGCACACGACGAGCATCACAAATCGTCTGCGGCATCCTCACCAGCAGCGTCACCTCCGCCTCACCAGGCGGCCGAACCGGCGCAACGAACTTCACGTTCAAGATCTGGCGGGGAAACCCTGCCGACGCTGGGTTCCCCATGACGCGCACCCAAGACATTGATGACACTGTCGGTGTGAATCGGTCAGAGCTAACTGGAGGGGCCGGACAGTTCTGTGTGTGTGCAAAAATCGACGGAGAGTCAGTTCTTCTCACGATTGGCGGTGCACCATGAAATCATGCTGTTGCACAGTCCCGCCGAAACCACCGTGCGCCATCTGCATCGAGGGTGATAATGTCCATGTTGATAACTATTCCGGATTCCTGTTCGACGGAGAAACGCAGTTTGCTGGCGTCACGGATTCGACGTCTCTGTTCGTGATTCCAAGCGGATGTTTGAATAACGAGAATCACTCCACGGCGTGCTTCGCGGCCTTGAATGCTGTCTGGAGATTGAACCAGATCATCGTTCGCACCGTGGATGGTGTCTGCGTCAACTATTTCGGCGAGGAAGTCGACTGCGATACGCCCGTCTGCTGGTGGTACGCGACCAGTTACCATGTCTGCCCGAATAACTGCACGATCGGCGTTGAAAGCGTTTGTGCTGGCGGGCCACGCGGCAACGATGAGCTCAAATCGGAAGTGGTGATCGACGCCACATCAGATCCCGATTACGTTCTGCTTATTGTGCAGATGACTTCGAACTGGGGTCGGTTCCACTGCTGTATTGATGGCGAGCCCGGGAGCGGTGCTCATCCTCTCTACAAGATGCGGGTTTACTACCGGGTTGCCAAAAATGCGCTGACCTGCCTGTGTGCGATCTGCTTCGAGAAGTATGACGAACAGTTGATCGCGGGGTCAGAGAAGCCATGTGCAACGTTCCCTGATCACATCCGGGTCAATGTTCTTGCGAGCGGTGCCACTGACGAGCAGTACGCAAACGCCAATGCCGCCTGTGGAGATCCGGACTCACCAACGAACACGAATTGCGCCGTGGAATCGGGCTGCGGTGAAACGGCGTGCTCCTATGTTGCTTCGAGCGAGCTCCAATGGGTATGGCAGTCGGGAACATGCATCAATGGCTGTAAGTGCCCAGATCATGCAGCGCTGATTGCCGCCAAAAAGCCAGCACCAAAGTACGTCGGACAAGAGTTGACAGTGACCATTGGTTGCGTCACTGGCGATCGTCCATGCTCCGAATTGCTCGGCATTTGCTGCCACAAGGACGAGGACGGCGAAAACAGGTGCACAAACAACATTAGCGAGTGCGACTGTCAGATCGTTGCGGGCTGTTGGTCAATTGGCACCGGAATAACCTGCGAGCATCCTGAATCGAGCAACTGTTCGAATTGTAAGCCGGTCGTGGGGATCTGTTGTTATCCCGGAGAGGACGAGGCTGGCCACTGTCTTGATGGCGTGACTCGATCGGCATGTATCGAGGCGAGCGGAGGCGAAGGCTGCTGGGTGCCGAACGACGATTCTGGGACATTCACCTGTGCCGGAGATCATGGCGGATGTACTGGGTGCGGTGATCCAGTCGAGTGCTCATATGACCCATCGCAGCCGACCTATAGCGTTGACTATGTGGGAGGTTCGCCAGTCTACAATCTGGATGGAGGAGGCTGCTCAGAAGGATGCCACCCAGTGCCGCCTGACGCTGGCCCATTCCCGTTTCCTGGCAGCGGTTACCTCGGCACCTGTGAGCCAGATGTTGCGATGCGGATGATGGCGATGGCTCCTGCGGCAATGATGGACGAGATGCCTGCCAAGGTCATGACGAAACCCACAATCCCGGCTACTCCTCCACTTGCTGTCGAGCCTGTTGGAACAAAGCTGTCAGAGATTCTGGCTGAGTGCGGAATCGGTAAGCCTGGGTGTGGCGCGTGCCGGCAATGGGTCGCAAACATGGACGCATGGGGCATCGCAGGATGTCGCGAGAACAGAGAGTCGATCATCAAGAGACTCGACAGCGAAGCGAAGAAGGCCAGTTGGATTCAGTGGGCGAAGGTCGCAACGAAAGGCTACTTGTCATCGTCGGCACTTTTGGACGAGGCTATCAAGCGAGCGACCATCAGTCCTTGATGATGTGGTCAACTTCGTTGCCCTGCTCGTCAAATCGGACGTAATGCTGTGTCCCGATCAGATCCTTCCACATGTGCAGCTTCGGAGTGCCATCGGAGTAGAACACCTCAACGTCGCCGGTCGACTGGCCGTACAGCAGTCGCTCGCGGTAAATCTCGGCACCCTCAGTACGTTCGCTGTAGCTCACCCCGGAATCGTAGACCGTGACGGCTGCGATGGATATTAGAAGCAGGATGCCGGCGCTAAACATCCAGCCAGGTAACTTCATGATGTGATCCCCTTGGGTTCGAGCGAACGGCGAGTTCGCATCCAGGATCACGAGTATTTACCTACGTTGGTAAATTAAGATTCAATCTGCACGACGCGGGCGACCACGGCCATCATGAAGAACAGCCTTCAGTTTGATCACATCCGCATCGGAGAAAAGTCGCAACCGTGGATTAGACAGAGTGCCGATGTCGTGCCTCTTGGCAGCGTGTCGAACGGCATTCGTGGTCTTTTTCAGTTTGCCCGCAATTTGCGCGACCGTGTAACGCGGGACTTTTGCCAGATCCATAGGGAAGTTGTCGCCGGAAGGGCCGCAGGCGGTCAAGTCGGGTTTCTGTGCTCAAACAGAACAATTTCCGCGACTGAATCATCGTCCGATTGCAGCAACGCGACAGCGAGCATGCCAAGGGGCTTAAACGCGATACCTGTTTGAAGGAGGTCAGGCAATGCCACGAACAAATATTCCCTGCCCGCGCCGCAACTGTGGTGGCAGGCTGTTGGTTCAGAAAGTCATTCGCGCCAAGAACGGGGAATGGACGCGCCGGTTGAAAGTCTGTTCGAAATGCGCATGCAAGCGCTACACCCTGGAGCAACTGTTCGAGCCTGATATCGACGAGCCAGCACCGAAGCCACGCAAGCGGCCGCCAATTGGCAAGGCTGCTCGGCGGCGTGGGTTGGTGATGGTGTGAAAGGTCTGTACATACAGACGATTTGACCCTGATCAACGTGGTGAGCAGGCGGTTCGTCCAATGTTGGACTAACCGATGAAGCAGATGGGTTCTACAAAATTAGCGAACCCTCGTTGCGGGAATTCCCGTCACGGCGATATCGGACATTCGATGTCGAATAGCTCGTTGGCAATTTGATGCGGCGACCGGCGTACGAATCTCGTGCGCCGGTTGCTGATTAGATTTCGGCAAGATCGCTGAT
>DASYEA010000228.1:0-2374 GCA_036499265.1 Schlesneria sp.
ACGAGGACTGACGTGGTATGGGCCTCACACAGGATTTAATACTCTATACGGCCCTAACACGACGTCGCCAGACAGCTTACAGCAGGATTTCTGTCAGAATACGCCAATGTCTCTGCTCGGAATGCCTTGTATTCCAACAACACCGCGAATTTTCGCTGCCCGCAGCAAGCATACCGGCGGAGTGCATGCCTTATTGGGTGACGGGTCAACTCGCTTTATCAGTCAGAACATTGACATCAATACATGGCGAAACCTCAGCACGATGTCGGACGGTCAGACAGTTGGTGATTTCTAAGTCATCTGTCATTCAAAATTGGATGCCGATTGCCCGGTTCACATGTGAACCGGGTTTTTATGTTCCCTTCGGTACTTCCAACTAAGTGGAACGCCATTCATTGATGTTGATGGGGACGGTTCATTTGGTGGCCTAAAGGTTGGCAATCACTTCGGGCTGGCGCTGATGGTGACATCATCGAATACGAGATCCGTATCTCTTAAGTGGATGACGATTACTTCGGCAATATGAGTAATCCCGAGCGGATAGAAACTCAGTTCAATGGTGATGGTCATCGCCGTGAAAAGTTTGGTTCACCCGGAAAGTAGCGGCGACTTCGCTGCTCGCGCTCTATTCGGGTTCGGCCTGTCGCGTATCGTCAATGGCATAGGCTTCGACCTCGAACGGATTGTCCAAGTAGGCGTGGTAGCCTCGCCAGCCGACCCAGGCGCTGGCCGCGAAGTAGGCGGGGATGTAGAATGGGCCCCAGCGTTCGTACTGGCGGACGTGGACTCGTTCGTGTCGACGCGTTCGAGCCAGTGTGGCTTCGTCGCAGCCCAAAACGACGTGACCGAGTGTGATCGCAGCGATTGGCCCGACCCAGCGGTTGCCTTGAATCAGACGGCTCGTGATCCAGCCGCCATGGGCTTCTATCACGCCATCGACAACCTTGGCTTTGCCGCCGCTGACCAGAGCCAGCGCTGTGCCGACCAGGCCGACGGCGGTGCCGGGGAAGACCCAAACATAGACTAGTGGTCGTAGCCAGCGCATCCGTGTTTTTCCTGCGACTCAGTTTAACTCGACCGCCTCTTCCCAATGCTCGTAGAGTTTTACCAAGGCGGCCTTGGTGGATTCGTAGAGTTCCAGGTTTGCTTTCATTTTCGCAGCATCGCGGTGATAGGCAACGTCGACCAGGTTTGCTTCACACTGGGCGACGACTTCTTCTTTGTCAGCGATGTCGGCTTCGATGTCGGCGACTTTGCGATAGGGAAACATTCGCTTGCGGCGAGTTTCACGTGGGGCTCGCGTGTCGTCTGAGCGGGGAGCCTTATCGCGGTTTCCACTGGCGGCCTCCGCGGCTTTGAGGTCAGCCTCGCGATTCTTCAGGAACAGGACGTAGTCGGAGTAGTTTCCTTCGTAGGTGGCCCAGCCACCGGGCTCGACAACGAGCACATGATCGGCAACTTGATCGAGGAAATAGCGGTCGTGGCTGACAAACAGCAGCGTTCCGTCGAAGCTTTTCAAAGCTATTTCGAGGGCATCGCGAGACCACAGGTCCAGGTGATTGGTCGGTTCATCGAGGACCAGGACGTTGGGCTGCAGGGCTGCGATCTTGGCAAGTGCCACTTTGCTGCGTTCGCCACCGCTCATGGCCCCGACTTGTTGGACGGCGAGGTCTCCCTTCACGCCGAACTTGGCGAGCAGGTCGCGAAGCTGTCCATCGGTATAGCGGGCCACGTCGGATGGGCGGATCGCTTCCATGGCGTCCAGACTGGGATCGACGCTCGACAGTTGTTGGTCGAAGTAGGCGACGTTGACGCCGGTTCCGAAACGAACGCGTCCTGCATCGGGCTTCAGTTCGCCCAGCAGCGTTCTTAAGAGGGTCGTCTTGCCGGCTCCGTTGGGGCCCAGGATCCCCCAGCGTTCGCCGCGTTTGATCTGGAGCGTCACACCGGAAAAAAGGGGTTGCCCTGCTACGAAACCCTTTGTCAGTCCTTCGGCATCGACGACCCAGTCGCCGGTTCGAGTGACTTCAGAGAATCCCATCGCGGGCCCGCTGATGTTGGCGATCGTGTCGACGATTTCGACTCGTGCCAGTTTTTGCTCGCGGTCTTTCGCCTGCTTCGAGAGTTGCCCGGACTTGTTTCTGCGAATGAACTCCTCAGTTTTCTCGATGTACTCCTGCTGCTTCTCGTAGGTCTTTTGCGAGACCGCCTGTCGTTCGTGCCGCAGTTGCCAGTACTTGGAGAAGTTGCCGGGGTAATCGGTGAGCTTGCCGCGATGTTGTTCGAGGATTCGCGTGCAGATTCGGTCCAGGAAGTATCGATCGTGACTGACGACGATCATGGTTCGGCCGGAGTCGATCAGGAACTGCTCGAG
>DASYEA010000229.1:0-5087 GCA_036499265.1 Schlesneria sp.
ACATTCTTTAAGGGGACTGTGGGTCGATGATGAACTTCGGACTTTTGCGATGAGATCGAGAACCAGTAGATCGCGTATGGTGAGAGCGTGAGGAGGTAGGGGAGATTGCCAATCTTGGGGAAGGGGGTGCCTCCGAAAAGCTCGATGGGCGAGATCCCCGCAAACTGTGACAGATCGAGTTCGACATACTGCACGAAACGAGAGAGATTGGCGACGATCAGGATTCGTTCGTCTTCGTGTTCACGGATGAAGGCCAGAATCTGACGGTTTGCCGGTTGCAGGAACTCGATCGTGCCGCGTCCGAATGCTTGGTGCATGCGGCGAAGGTTGATCAGACGCTTGGTCCACCACAACAGCGAACTGGGATTGTTCTGCTGGGCCTCGACATTGATCGCTTCGTAGTGATATTCCGGATCGATGATGACCGGCAGGTACAGCTTTTGAGGGTTCGCTCGCGAGAAGCCTGCGTTGCGATCGGCACTCCATTGCATCGGAGTCCGTACGCCGTTGCGATCGCCCAGATAGATATTGTCGCCCATCCCGATTTCGTCGCCGTAGTACATGACCGGCGTGCCTGGCAGCGAGAACAGCAGGCCGTTCATCAGTTCGATGCGGCGGCGGTTATTTCCCAATAGCGGTGCCAGGCGACGTCGAATGCCGAGATTCACGCGAGCTCGTCGCTCATGAGCGTATGCGGAATACATATAGTCACGCTCTTCATCGGTGACCATTTCTAGAGTGAGTTCGTCGTGATTCCGCAGGAACATCGCCCATTGGCAGTTCGCGGGAATTGCTGGCGTCTGGTTCAGAATATCGACGATGGGGAACCGGTCTTCCATGTGCATCGCCATGAAGAGGCGCGGCATTACCGGAAAGTGAAAGGCGACATGGCATTCGTCTCCTTCACCGAAGTACGCGACGGCATCTTCGGGCCACTGATTTGCTTCGGCCAGGAACATGCGAGACGGATAGTTGTCGTCAACGTGCTTGCGGAGTTTCTTAAGGAACTGATGCGTTTCGGGCAGGTTTTCGCAGTTGGTTCCCTCACGTTCGAACAGGTAAGGGATGGCATCCAGTCGCAGACCATCGACCCCCATCTGGAACCAGAAATCGAGCAACGGGAACAACGCCTCCTGCACGGCGGGATTATCAAAGTTCAGATCGGGCTGATGCGAATAAAAGCGATGCCAGAAGTAAGACTTGGCGACGTTGTCATAGGTCCAGTTTGAGACTTCGAAATCCTTAAAGATGATCCGGGCATCTTTGTATTTCTCAGGCGTGTCACTCCAGACATAGAAGTCGCGTTCGACACTGCCCGCGGGGGCGCGTCGAGCTCGCTGGAACCATGGGTGCTGATCGGACGTGTGGTTGATGACCAGTTCCGTGATGACTCGCAAGCCGCGATCGTGAGCCTGTACCAGGAACTCGCGAAAGTCTTCCAGTGTCCCGTATTGAGGATGTACTGTTGTGTAATCGGCGATGTCATAACCGTCGTCTCGTAGCGGTGACGGATAGAACGGCAGCAGCCAAATGGCTGTGATGCCAAGGTCCTGCAAGTAATCGAGCTTACTTGTCAGTCCTTTGAAGTCGCCGTAGCCGTCACCCACAGAATCGCTGAAAGCGCGAACGTGAGCTTCGTAGATCACCGCATCTTTGTACCACAGGGGATCATCGGTAATCATCGAGGGTTGCTCCTATCCTTGACGTGTAGTCCGAACTCCCACTGATTACCAGCAAATCACGGTCCTGTATCCGGTGAAGCCGCTTCGAGCAAGCCGACCGGAAATTGTTGCAGAACCTGGCTAACCGGGATCGTGGCATTTTCCAATGCCACGACATTGTCACTCGTGAATAGATTTTTCCACGAACGCCTGGCGACATTTGCTGGCAACACAATCTGCGTATCGTCCCAGATCGCACTACCTATTGGCGCAGCCCCTGATGGATTGGAAAGTTGCACGATGAGCCGCGGGACGACAATCAGCGCCGCAGTCGAACCCGATCGACGAACGAACGCACAAACATGGGCCGCATGTGTTCCCGTTGTTGTCACAGGAAGATATTCGCCTGTCGTGAACACTTCCGGATGTCGGCGCCTGAAGTCTAATGCCTGCAAGTGTACCAGCAGCTTGATTCGGCCGTCGTGTGCCGAGCTCAACAGTTCCGTAGCGAATAGGCTTTCGTGCGACGATTGCACGCTTGCAATCACTTCGTTCAGCTGTTGCGAACGTTTGTCATAGTCAATGGGACGGCGATTGTCCGGATCGACAAGGCTGAAGTCCCACAATCCTGATCCTTGGTAGATGTCGGGGATTCCTGGTGATGTCAGTTTCAACAGCGTCTGTGCCAGCGAGTTCCAGAGGCCGCATTCCGATATCAACTGAGCAAAGGGTTCGAAATCGCTGCGAAACGCATTTCCTGGCTCGTCTCTCAAGATTTCTTCGACGAAGGTCGTGATTCCGCGTTCGTATGGTTCGTTAGGGGCAATCCAGCTCGTATAGAGTTTGGCTTCGCGAACGGCCTTAATCATGTACTGCTGGATTCGACTGATATAAGTTGCGAGTTCCTCAGCACGGGGCGATTTCAGCGGCCATGTCCCCAGCAAAGTCTGGTAGAGCAAGTACTCGTCGTTCTTGGAGGGAACCAAATCGCCATCCAAGTTGACTTTCTTACGCGTGTTCGACTTACTCCACCGAGTAATCCGTTTCTTCCATTCATCAGGCAGTTCCGAGAGGGTGTTGATTCTTGCCCTGACATCTTCGGACCGCTTTGTATCGTGAGTCGAAGTGGCCAGCATGGCATACGGTTGCCTGGCTTGGCGTTCCAGATTCAGTAGGTGGAATTCGCCGACGCTGACTCCGAACCTTTGAGGATCGCCTCCCACTTCGTTCAGCGAAACCAGTCGGTTGTAGCGATAGTAGGTAGTGACTTCGACCGCTGTGGCCATCATCGGGCCGGTCAGTTGCTGAAAACGGCCCACAAAAGCCTGTCGTTGACGCAACTCGCCTTCGGTCAGGGTGTCCACCTTTTGCAGCAGCAAGACTTCTCGCACGAAATCGAAGATGTCGGTGCTGATGTCGTGATTGCGGCGCTTCGCTTGCGCGATCGCCTTTTGCACGTAGCGTTGATCCCGTTCCAGAATTCCACTACCGACGGTGTAGGTCCTGTAGACTGGGAAGCAGGCGATGACTTCTCGCAATGCCTGGATCAATCCATGCAGAGTAAAATCACGAGTCCACCGATTGCGTTCTGAAATGCGATCCAGCGAATGCCCAAGGACGTGAAGTTCACTCGACATCGAAGCGCGCAAGATCAACCGCTTCGCTTCGTAGACCATCTCGTGATAGTTCAGCTTGCGATCAATGAACTTGCTGTACAATGTGTCGAATTTGAGCGAGTTTGTCCCATCAACGAACAGCCCATTCAAATCGTTGATGAAGTCGTATCCCGTACTGCCGTGAACCGGCCAGGTCTGCGGCAGGCGTTCATCTCGCTCCAGGATTTTTTCCACCAGCAGATAGAGCGGGCGAAGGACGGGCGCATTGGCGTCAGTCTCACGCTGTGACATAAACCGCCCTCTTAATACAACTTCAACTTCCGACCATGGTGGGTTGGATGATGATATCGCCGCCACCGTTGATTCTGCGCCTGGTTGTTGTGGCGCTGGCTCGGATTGCTCGACGATGGGGGGGAAACGTTGATCGAATTCACTCCGGCACAATTGCAGGAACCGCCGTTCCTGCAATTGCCAGAGATAGGCCGTCGGGTCGTACAGGCCATCGGCGTGATCGATGCGCAGGCCATCGACCAAACCCTGATTTAGGAGTTCGAAGACAAACGCATGCGCGTCTTCGAAGACTTCTGGTCGTTCCATGCAAACCGCGGCCAGTTCATTGACGTCGAAGAAACGTCGATAATTGATCTCGTCAGAGGCGACACGCCAGAACGAGAGACGATAGGACTGTTCATCCAGCAATTTATCCAGCAGATCAAAACTGGCGGGATCGCCGACTCGCCCATTGAACGCTTCCACGTTCTGGAAAATATGATCTCGGATCGGCGGGCATTCTTCGCAGACCCGCTTCAACCGTCGCTTGATAATCTCTTGCTCGCGGTATCGTTCCTCGAGTTTTTGTCGATCGATTTCCGTGAGAGGCGGCAGATGTGATACCGCCGTCAAAATACTTTGATACTCGAATAGATTCGTCTCGTCAGATAGAAGGGCCGCGCTAAGCTCTTCCAGTCGATGTTGCAGGATGCGGCCGAAAGAGGGTGGCGCAATTGGAAAACGCCGACTGTAGTAGCGAATAAAAAAGCTGCCGTTCTGAAACTCAAGCCGCAGTTGCCCGTTTTCTAGTACCTGGCCGAACTGCTGACCCAGTACAGGCAGCAAAACTTTCCCCTGCAAGTCGGTTTTCGGCGGGTTCCAGTCGATGTCGAAGTAAGACGAGTGCCTGGAGCCCGGACCATTCTCAAGGACATCGCGCCACCAGGCATTGTCGTCGGAGCCAACTCCCATGTGATTCGGGACCCAGTCCAGAATGTGTCCCATCCCATGGGCATCTAGTGTTGATGTGAACTTGCGGTAGTCTTCGGTATTGCCAACATCTGGATTCAATGTCGAATGATCAACGATGTCATAGCCGTGCCGACTTCCGGGGACTGCCTTCAGATATGGTGACGCATACACGTCGCTAATCCCGATCGCCTTCCAATACGGCACCAGTTCGGCGGCCCGTTGAAACGTGAAATCGGTATTAAACTGAACACGATATGTCGCGCGCGGCCGGCGCTGCTTTGCGATCACCTCCTGAACTGCCAGGACAATATCGTCAGCGAGCCTTGCTGTCTCACTCTCTCGAACATCGTCGGATAAAGCGGCGTCTGCTTCAATCGGTGAATTCGAAACGGTCACGGATCTTCCCTTCAACTGGATGCAGCACGAGGCATTCAAACGGCGCGAGTGTGCTTCCAAGCGTGGTCGCTTCCCCTCTGCCGCCGTACCGGATGGCTTCGGTACTGAGCAGCGGTCCCTGGGTGGATGGTTCCCAAGTGCCCGACGCTTCGATCGGTCCCAGATTGAAGTA
>DASYEA010000230.1:0-7429 GCA_036499265.1 Schlesneria sp.
CGACAAATTTGCGAGCCAATCCAGCAGCACCTTCCAGTCGTCGTTCCTGCTGCTGCAGATCACGCTCGATGATATCGCTCAACTTGGCCCACATCGTGGCTTCGGCCTGCGGTTCCAACTTGGAAACAAACTCACGGGTCGTTTTCAATTGAGGTGTAGTCAGTTCAACAACCTTTTGCTCGCCGGTGCGATTGAGCGACGCCTGCAACTGCTGCAGGGAGTCGTACGCCGATTGAGCCTTCGCTGTTTCTGCCACGGATAGTGTCTTTTGTGACTGCAGTTCCATCTTCAAGAGGAACTCATCCCCTCGTCCCATGAAGATCCGCTGTTCTGCAGAAACGAGCACGCCCGTCGCAGCATCAATGATCAGCGTCTGGGCTCGACCTAGATTCGATGCCGCTTCGACCTGCCAGCAATCCCGGTCTTTGACCTTACGCTTCTTTGCGACGCGATACTCCAGACGGCCATCCGTCCAAGATGCGTCGGCGATGAGCTTGTCTTGGGATTCGAACAATGGGGATCTGACCCCGATTGGATGAGGAAGCCCATCGTGGGTATGCAGCAACCGAATCGACTGCACTTTGGAATTATCGGCATTCGTCAGATCGCCAAATCGCTCGGGCCAGGCCCATCCCCCGGCACCGCGTTCTTCCAAAACCCAGACCAGATGAGACGGCCCCGCGTCGGCAGGCAAGGCCAGCGCGGTCACTGTGAATGTTTTGCCTTCACCAGCGGGCCCCTTGGATTGTTGAGTCAGCGAACCGCTGTACTGCAATTCTGTGCCGACGGGCAATTCCCCTGCAGAGACACCAGCGATCACCATCCATCCGGCCAGCAGCAGATTCACAGCTCAAATCCTTTCGACAAATCGGGCACCGGTCCCATGAGCGAACAAGTCGTATCTTTACCGAAGAACGGGACGGCGACAAGCGGTCGCAGTTTGATCGAAGGACCATCGCCCTTATCAGAGTGGAAGGAGTGTGGCACGCCATGAGTCTTCGAAGGGCGTGGATTGCGTTTCATTCAAAACCACGCTCTTCGCAGAGCCTGAGAGCGTGCCACCCAAATTGAAAAAGCGATGGTCCTGAGTTTGATCGCGATGGGTACGCCAGACACGATCACACGTTGACTTCGCTGGATGGCGGTCGTAGCCTAACCAATGGTCAGTTCCGGCCGTTCGGCGCGGATGTTTTTCGAGGACACGGTCGTCTCGTAAGGATGGACAATGAGTCGGCAGCACGTTGTGTTTGGGAGAGCTTGTCTGGCATCGTGTGGACTCGCCTTGTTCTCCTTCAATTCGGTGGGACAAGATTCCAGATCTGAATCAAAAGGGGCACTCCCCATGGCCGCCGCTGGCGATCAGGTGATCGTGAAGCGCGAAGCGACCAATGTCGAACCACCTCATAAGTATAAGGTGACGCTATCACTCGAACCGATTCGCAGCGTGACGCTGACGGCTCCCTTCGATGGAATCGTCCGGCAAATGGATGGGAAGCCGAATTCCAAGGTTCAGGCGCAAACGGACATCGTTCGTTTGGACAACACAATTGCGAAGTTAAAAGTGGTTCGCGCCGAAGCCGCTTTGAAGATCGCCCTGGCCGAGCAGAAGAAGAACGCCACCGAAGACGATCTCGGAAAAGCGTTGGCTCAATCCAAAGTCGATTTGGCTAAAGCGGATGTCGATATTGCGAAATACCTTTTAGAGCAGGGGAGTGTTCGAGCACCCTTTGCAGGCGAAGTGCAGAGACTACTGGTGACCGAAGGCCAATTTGTCAAAGCGGGCGATCCGCTGGCCATTGTCGTCGACAACAGCAAGTTGCGAGTGGAAGTCCCCGCCGAGCGTTCGACAGCCAATCCTGGCAAAACACTCCCTCTGAAAATTGAGAGCACCGAAGTCGAAGCCAAAGTCGATACGGTGCTACCGCTCGACGCTCGATTTGGCGCTTTGCGAGACGTTTTCGATTCAGTCGCATCCGCAGTCTTGATTGTCGACAACGCCGATGGCAAGTTTAAGCCGGGACAAAGCGCTTATGTCCCTTTGATTCCACGTCAACCCGTGGCCGAAGTTCCTTCGAGTGCCGTTGGCAACATCGCCGACGGTCAGCGCAAGGTCCAGGTTGTGCGTCATGGAATCGTCCGCGATATCCCGATCCTCTTGATGGGCAGTGTGGGAGTGAATCGTGTTTTCGTCAGTGGTGCTTTCGCTGAAGGGGACGAAGTGATTTACGAGCTTTCGCATCAGTTGGGCGACGGATTCCAATTGAAGTCCTCGGCCGCCGCTACGACGGCTGGCAAGGATCCGGCAAACCCCAATCCGACGACGACAACTCCGGCCACTCCAACCAAGCCCAGTGTTGGTTTCTAATCGAATTGAAGACTGTCATCTGTACTGCCAGCGTCCCGGGAATTTATCGTGTCTGACGAAGAACTGATTGATGGCATCTATACGCTAGTGATGCCTATTGCGACCGGTGGCAGCAGCCAGGTCTGGGAATGCGTTGAACAGGGCACTGCGCGCCACTTGGCGATGAAACTTTTGAAGCAGGATGTTCCTGACTTCAAGGAAAACAAAGGGAACATGAAGCACGAAGCGGACGTGCTGAAAAGCGTCGAACACCCGTTGATTGTGAAGTTCGAACGGTATTCCAGCAGCCGCGATGCCACTTATCTGCTGATGGAATACTTTCGAGCTCCGAACGTCAAATTGCAGCTGAAAGCCGACATGCGGTCGGTTCACGTTCGTGCTCGCACGCTGTTCGAGGGGACATGTCAGGCGCTGGCGATGGTGCATTCCAAGGGATGGATTCATCGCGACGTCAAACCCGACAATATCCTGATGAACAAGGTGGGTGAGATTCGCCTGGTCGATTTTTCGCTGGCCACGAAAGAGGTCAAGGGTTTTGCGAAGATGATCGGCGGTGGAAAGATCAAGACGATTCAGGGAACTCGAACCTACATCGCTCCTGAAACGATCCGCAAGCAACCCCTGGCCTTTCAAACGGACATCTATAGTCTGGGGATCATGTTCTTCGAAGTTCTTACCGGCCGCACGCCGTTTCAGGCCCCCACGCCAGAAGAACTGTTGCGGCGACATTTGCGCGACGAACCTCCCTACGCATCGGAGTTCAACAAGAACGTGTCGGCCGAGATGGACCGATTGATCTTACGGATGTTGAAAAAGAAGATTGCCGATCGTCCCGCCACTGTTGACGAAGTGCTGGCCGAAGTGAAGCGGATGCGGATCTTTAAAGAAGACGTGACCGATGCTGTCAAGAACGACGACGACAATGCAAAGTCTATGGATGAACTGACGGACCTTCGTTTGGACAGCCGAGCGGATGCCAAATTGAGTCTGATGCTGAATGCGAATCCAGAGTTGGCGCGGCAGTTTGCCGAGGACAAACTGGCCAAGTCTGTTGCGAAGAAAGCGAACGCCGCCAAAGTGAGCGCGGCTGCGAAAGTAACGACTGATCGTGAAGCAGCGAAAGCGGCAACAAAAGGTGGAAAACCGGGGCAGGCCCCCCCACCCCCACAAATGATGCCGCCACAGATGATGCCCCAACCAATGATGCCTGGTGGATTCGGCCCTCAACCGGGCTATCCGCAATTTCCTCCGCAGCCTCAGTTCGGCATGCCAGGCGCTTTTCCTCCAGGAATGATGCCTCCGGGGATGGCTCCGCCGGGAATGATGCCTCCCGGAATGCCCGGATATCCAGGAGGTCCCCAGCCAGGGTTTGCTCCTCAGGGAATGCCGCCCGGATTTACTCCGGCAGGCATGCCTCCCGGCACCGGAATGCCACCGGGGTTTGCTCCCCAAATGGCCCCACCAATGCCTGGGCTGCCACCCGTTCAACCTGGGGTTCCGCCCCAGGCAGTGCGGCCCGTCGCGCCCCCGGCTCAACCACCTACCCGTCCGATCGCGCCCGCACCGATCGCTGCCGCGCCGCCAAAACCGCCCGCACCTCAACCTCGGCCAGCGTCTCCTCCCCCGGCTGCGGCGGCAAAACCAGAGGAACTGGACTACATGACCGAACTCCCCGACATTCTCTGATCCGTCGGCGTGCCATAAACCTTGACAATCAGGCAACCTGAACCGAATTGCCCGCCATGCCCTGATCTGCTATAGCTAGCGGGTGTTAGGTCTGATTCGATTCGTCCTGACGACGGGATTAATCCGGTCACACGGTGGGATGCCAGTGCTGGCATTTGGGCGTTTGCACGCCAGTACCGTGACCGCGAAAGTTTCGTCGCCTCAACGTAATGATATTGGTTATTCGACATGAAACCGCAGTACGTCTTGCCGTTTGAAAAGCCGATTGTTGAACTCGAGGACAAACTGGCTGTTCTGGAGTCGCAACCGAATCCAACGCCAGCGACGCTCGACAGCATTCGCAACATGCGCGTTGAGATCGCCAAGTTGAAACGCGAGACCTACGAAAACCTGGACGCTTGGCAAACGGTCCAGGTGGCCCGGCATCAGGAACGGCCGCAGGCTTGGGACTACATCGAACTGATCTGCGACGAATTCGTCGAACTCCACGGTGACCGTGCCTACGGCGATGACCACGCGATCGTCACCGGTTTCGCGAAGCTCGATGATCAGAAGGTGCTGTTGATCGGTCAGCATAAGGGTCGCAATCTGAAAGAACGAACCGAGTGCTATTACGGCTGTGCTCATCCAGAGGGCTATCGCAAGGCGCTGCTGAAGATGCAGTTGGCCGCGAAGTTTGGAATTCCAATTGTCTGTCTGATCGATACTCCGGGTGCCTATCCCGGAATCGGAGCGGAAGAACGCGGCCAGGCTTACACGATCGCCGTGAATCTGCGAGACATGTCTCGACTGCCCGTCCCGATCATTTGCGTGGTGATCGGTGAAGGGGGGTCAGGCGGGGCGTTGGGACTGGGGATCGGCGATCACATTGCGATGCTGCAGTTCTCGTACTACTCGGTGATCAGCCCCGAAGGCTGTGCCGGGATCCTCTGGAAGAGTTCCGCCCACGCCGACAAAGCGGCCCGCGCTCTGAAATTCACCGGCCGCGACTTGCTGAAGTTTGGCGTCGTCGATGAAGTGCTCCCCGAACCACTCGGCGCGGCTCACCGCGACCACCGAGCAATGGCAGCCTCGTTGAAGTCGATGATCATCAAAAACCTGAAGTCGCTGTCGACTCTGTCGCCCGAAGACCTGGTCGCCCGCCGCTACGAAAAATTCCGCCGCATCGGCGACTTCGAAGAACAAGCCCTCGAGCCAACCGCGACGGCTTCTTAGCGAACCCGTCGAACCGCAACCCGCACTTTTCCATTTTGGATCGCGAGCAGCGGTCCGTCGCCATCGGCACCGTGACGCGCGATGCTTTCGCAGCGTGAGGTTGCCGCGATCGGCCGACCGACGGCAACCATTTTCGGTGGCCCGTCAAAAAGCGGTGACTCCAATTTCAATCAGACGCGAAGTTAGTCGCACAGACGATTGGTCGTCCATCCGGCTGTTGAAGTCTCCGATCTCATGCAGCCAGCAACTAACAGTCGGCTGAGCAGATCCCGCCACCATTTTTCAGCGGGGCCACCAAAAAACGGACGCTCCAAAATCGCGTCAAACGCGAAGTTGATCTATCCGGCGATCGGTTGTTCATCCAACCGTCGCGGGCTGTAGTGAAGCTCCTGCGAGGCCGACACGAACAACATCGCCTCAAAGTTCTTCAAGAGGGCTATTCCTGGCGATCATTGGTGATCGTTAGCGGCTTCGTATGCCGTCAGTCGAATGCCGTTGTCGTTCTTCAACACCCAAAACCAACCTACAACCAACGTCCGATAATGTCCGTTATGTTGCCTATTTGTCAATAGAAACATCTATTTTTTAAGGACATGCGGTTTTGACTCGAAAACAAACACCCGCCGACGTTAGTCTGAAAATCACGCTACACAACCGCCGCCGAACAAGGCCATCACGCATGCCTCGCCAACGCTGGACCTGCCCACGCTGTAATAAGGAATACTTCGTTCCCAAGACTGAGGGACTGACGATCTGCCCAAACTGCAAAAATGCCGAGAGCCTACTCGACATGGCGTCCAACGCGAAAACCGAAGCTACCCATCCACGCTCGCGTACGACTACCACCACACGACCCGATCCCAGATTCATCACGTTCACAGCCCTATGCATCACATGGAATCTACTCTGCGCTGCCTGGCTGTTACTCGGCCTCGCCACAATAAATTCGTACAAGCCCACCACCCAAGCCAACCAGACGATGCAAGCTTTCAACCTAACCGCCCAACAGTACAAAAACCTGAATACGTTTCCGTTCATACTCCAAGTAGGCACGGCCTACGCGTACGGTCTGGGAATTCTCTCCATGACCAAGTTCCTGACGCAAAGATCCGCGTAGCCAGCAGCGACAGCCACTCCGCGACCACTCCGGGACGTCAGTCGCTTCGCTTGGTGCCGCCCTACGTGGTCGCTACGTTGTCGCACTAGCGGCACCCACGGCCACTGATTTCGGCAACCGCATCAGCGAAGGGATCACAGCCCAGACAGATGCCGTGAGACATCGGACAGCGGCACCGCGTGCAATACTTTTCCGGCCCGAGAGGGTTCACCGACCCGGCTGGAGCAGACACAGCATCCGCAGCAGCTGCGGCACGCTCCGCATCGACAAACCCGCCGAGACCGGAAGTCGCCGCATGGACTTGCCGCTCCGCTTTCACGTCTGGTCGTTGCTCAAACTTATCATCGCATTCCGGACAGCAATGCGACCAATGCCCGCCGCAAGAACCGCACTCGAATTGAAATTGCCGAGGCACCAAACTCGCCGCCGCTTCATTCGACTCCAATCGTTGCACGTCCTTCTGCAAACGATCTAACCGACCGATCAGCAACGCCATCAACGCCACTGTCGCCACCGTGAAGAAAGCCTGTCCCAGCCCCGCGATTATCGACATCATCATTCCTGTCCTTCCTTAGACCTTGAGGATCAAACGCCACACGATAGGCCCTGCCGAAAATCAGCATGACCCGATTTGTTTCACCACTCTTTTTGCCAAGCTTCAGGAGCGTGGCAATCTGGTTGGTTTTCTCTTCCCGCTCCAACGCGGCCAGGAGGTAAACACCGCCCGAGACAACGTCGACTGTCACGTCTGCCGATTCGACTTTTGTGACGGGAGCACCTTGCGGAGTCACCGACTGGATATCGTTCGTCTCCACATGCAAGACCATCCGTCCAACTAGCTCCGAAATCTCCCGCACCTGACACTCAACCGTCAGGCCAGTATTCACTGTCGTGAAACCTGTATTACTCACCGTCCCCAAGCCCGAAACTGCTGACTTGGCCAATGGATAGCGGCCGCCGACCTGAATCGAGGACTGAACGCCATCGACCGACATCAACAGCGGTTGAGCGACAACCCGGATTTGCTGCTGATCATTGGACGCCTG
>DASYEA010000231.1:0-2673 GCA_036499265.1 Schlesneria sp.
CTGGTTGTCTGCAAAAAAGTTTCCGGTATCCGCGTAGTTGGGAGTCAGGGTCGAGGCTGCGTTTCGCAGGTCGCCGCGTGAACGAAGACGAATGTTTGCTCCCTGATTCGCTCCATTCAACTGGTTGTTGAACTGCCTGAATTCGGAACTGATACCGGCGTGAATCAGACAGCGTCCATTCGATTCTTCATCGTAATACGGCGTCCAGAAAACTCGTCCGCCGTACATCCACGCATCGCCCAGACTGTACGTATATCCCGAGTCATACGCGTTATTCTTGTAGACCCCCGCCTGCCAGCCCACGCTCTTGTCGGCTGAGTTCTCAAAAAACGAGACCCCGGGTGCGTAGCCGTTATTATTCGGGCCGGTGAAGGCGTCCGTGAGCGGTGCTCGTTCCATGAAGTCCGTGAATCGAGCACTTTCAATGTGCTCCATGCTCAACCAGTTCTGCTGGTTACCGACTCGCACGTTACCCAGAACCGGTACTTCCCGAATGGTCGCGAACACAGTCGTGGGCTGCATGGCGTTGACAGTGTTACCGCTTTGAACACCGTTACCACCGTTGGCTGTGGTGGCCTGCAGGCCGTTGGCCGGATTGTTGGGATTGTTCACGCCAGGAATACCCGGCGAAGTGTTCTGCAATGCGAGTGCGAAGTCGAATTCACTGACATAGTCGATGTTGTGCCACATCGTACCTTCGGTGCGGAAACGCAATCGACGGAACTCAACCGAATCCTGCAATCCATATGGTTGAGGAATCCTGACGCCGCTGGAAGCCGAGGCCATGTTGACGGCGTCGAACTGAAACGTTCCGCCGAACCGCATCTTGAAGTTGCCGTCGTTCGACGTGAAGAATAGACCGTCGTTGCCGAAGATTGCATTCGCTGTTTTTCCATCACTCAACTTGGTAATGACTTTCCCAAGTTTGGATTCAACCGCCGAGATCCGATCATCCTGTTCGGGATCTTTTGGGCTTGGCATCGGTGGCTGCTCCGCCATCCGACGCACGTACTTCTGGACCAGACTGCCGAGTTTGCGCTCCTCTTCAGTCTCTTCCTCATCAGGATCGTCAGGGGAGGGTGGCAGCCCGGAAACCATTGGGGACACGATACGTTCGCTTCGCATCTGGCGGACATCTTCCTCCAGTTGTGCGATCCGCGCACGAGCTTCATCCAATTCCGAATCGGCAAAAGCTGCCGGCGGCGACCATTGAGTCATCAGACTGACACCCAGCAACGTCGCGAAGAGTTTGAGTTTGGACAACGAAGGGCATTCCATCACTGATCTTCCGAACAAACGCCGCGAAAGTGATGGCGTAGACAGTCATCACCGGCCTGCGATTTAGGGCGATTATCGAGCCCTGTCGTTGAATGGTCAGCAACCATATCGAGAAGATCTGGCCAGTAGGTGGACCTACAATTTGCCTAACCGACAGAATCGTGCCATCAAATTGTGAAGAACCGACAGTGTTTACCTGTTTAGCCTATGTTCGCGCTGGCCAAGACATGGCAAAGTCAGTCGATCGCCAAAGAATTTTAGGCGTTATTCAAGAGATTGATCGATGGCGATCGTGCCGCTGCGCAGCGCGATCCGTGTCGAAAAAACGACATTGATGGGAAGGAACTCAATCGGGCATCATCAGACGCCCAGACGGTCTTCCAGTTTTTGCACGTCCGTACGAGTGTCGTACGGAGAATCTTCAGTGCTTGATTCACGGACCATCGCCCGCGTACATCCAGCGCTGCCGAGCAGTGCGAGCATCGCAATAATACGAATCATGCGGAAGCTCATGTGTTCACTGTGTTTCAGGTTCGGTGCGACGCGGGATTCGATGCCAGTGTAAAGATCACATCGTGAACTCTAGAGCAGCAACTTGAACCCAATATTCGGGGTCTCCCAATTTGTCGGGCGATTCAGCCGAGTTGGCCGCCTGTCGACTGACCGGTCTCTTACGGCCGAGATTGCCGATCCTGCGTTTAGCTGCGACCGCCCTGACTCCTAAAGTGCCACATCGAGCCGCGGAGCCAGGCCGTGAGGCTACTTTTTGGCATCCGCGCGTTAATCTCGGCTCAATTATCTTATCTTACGCAATCGGCACAACCGATAAAGTCGGTGCCTGCGCGAACTCTCGCCGGCGGAGACTCCTATGCTTGCGCGCCGTCGACCGTAATCAAGATGAGTGAATTCGTATTAGTGTTCGAGCGAGGTCCGCGATCCGCCAAATGATTATGAGTCTGGATCTACCGATGAGGCGAAGTGCAGTGGCGAGCCTTTGCCGCATCGTCATTGCAGTTGTTGTGGGAACCGCGCTTAACGCCTGCTCGATACGTGCATTCGCACAAGACGTCATTTCACCGTTGACCTCTACGGAATTCGATCTCTCGACCAGAGAGTCGGATCCAGCCATTGTGCCGGCCACGTTCACAGACGAGGCAAATGTCGGGCTTGCCTCTTTGGAAACAGGAGGGTCGGTACCGCCCCCGCCAACTCCCGGTTTCTCAGACGACGTGAATTCATTGAGGCAACTCACGGCGGACTTGGCGAAGCGCCTGGCCGAGTTGGAGAAGAGCGGCAAATCGAGAGATGAAGCCGACGCGAAAAAGGCAGGCACATTCCCGACCCACAAGATAACGGGTTTCCTGCAACTCGACTCGGGATACTATTCGCAGACGC
>DASYEA010000232.1:0-2207 GCA_036499265.1 Schlesneria sp.
ATGCCAGCGCGGATCATCGACGGACGAAAAGCTGGTTGCGGCGACAGCGCCGAATTCCTGCCGCAACGACACCAGATCGCGGCCTACTCCTAAGGTTTGCCCATCGCCGTCGGTAATGCGAATCTGCATCCGCAGATGATATGGCAGTCGATCTTCCTGAAACTCGGCGCGCGGGATGGTAACGCCAGTCACCAACTCAATCCCGATCGCGACGGCTTCGGCAAAGGCCCCGTCACCAAATTTCAGTACTTCTGCCACCCGTGTGGCAGTCTCTGGGATCGGTACCAGCGCTCGTCGAGATTCCTTCGGCAGCGTACGAATCAACGCTTCGATCTTGTCTTGAATCAGCCCCGGCACAAGCCAGCCAAGTCGCTGGGCGTCGAGTTGATTCAATCCCTCTTGTGGCACAGTCACCGTCACACCGTCATCGTCCTGTCCCGGCTCTAATCGATACGACAATGGCAGAGTCAGGCCCTGCATCTGCACCGCGTCAGGAAACTCCGACTTGCTCGCACGAGCTGATTCGTCATCAACCAGATCCGCTTCCGTCATCAACAAACGATGCCGATCTTCGATGAATGCTGTTCGCAGCCATTGGACCAGTCGCTGACCATCCAGAATGTCGGCGGGCAATCGTGTGTCGTAGAAGTCGTACTGAACTTCTTCCTCTTTGAGAATACTGCCGCGCCGCGATCGCGTTTGCAGTTCTTCAAGTTGATGAATCAATTCGCGATTGCGACGCAGGAAGTCCGGCATCGCAATCCGTGGTGGCTGCGACTCATCGCCCGAACCCCATTCCCCCTGCACCAGTCCGTGCTGGATAAAGATCTCTCGCGATTTAGCAGAGTCAACGCGTCCGTAGCCAATCTTACGACGGGGAACGATCAGCAACCCAAATAGAGAAACCTTCTCGAACGCTGCCACCCCCAGATTCTCGGCGTCCCAGTGCGGTTCGCTATATGTGCGAGTGAGTAGATGACCGGCGAGTGGCTCGATCCAATTCGGATCGATTCGCGCGGCGGTACGAAGAAACCGCCGGCTCGTTTCAATCTGTTCCGAAGCCACGATCCATTTGGGTTTCTTGCCAGCGATCCCGGAGCCAGGCCACAAGAACGCTTTCTGACTGCCGGCTGTTTGAAATTCGCCACTCTCGGTCTTTACGGCGATGCTTGATAGAAACCCGGTCAACAATGCTCGATGGATTGCTGCCGTATCGCCGCGGCGCGTCATCGGGCCGACATGGTCCGTTGCTTTTGTGACCGCTTTGGAGTCGCGTTTCGGAACCGCAGGTTTGTCGCCAGATTTTTGCGAAGTCGTCGGTGCTGCGGTTCTTTTGGCTTCATCGAGACTGCCTGTGACGATCGACACCAGTTCGGCGTGAACGTCGATCCACTCACGCATTCTTGTCCATGACAGGAAATTCTGCAGGCACGCTTTGCGAAGTTGACTGTGCGAGAGCTGAGATTTGAGCTTGTGATAGAAGTCCCACAATTTCACATAGCTCATGAAGTCCGATTCTTCATCGGCAAATTGTTTGTGAGCCTCGTCTGCCTGTTGCTGCTTCTCCAGTGGCCGCTCACGTGGATCTTGGATTTCGAGCGCGGAAGCGATGATCAGGACTTCTGCCAGACAATGTTCGTCAAGGGCTGCCCAGATGATGCGAGCAATGCGCGGATCGACGGGGAATCGCGAAAGCTTGCGCCCAAGTGGCGTCAGTTCATGCTGCTCCGTGACCGCGCCGAGTTCGAACAATGTCTTGTAGCCGTCGCGGATTGATTCGGGGCGCGGCGGCTCCAGAAACGGGAACTCTTCAATCGCTCCCAATCCCAAAGTCTTCGTCTGTAGAATCACGTCAGCCAGGTTCGACCGCAGAATTTCCGGAGCCGTGAATCGCTCACGACTGGCGTAGTCTTCCTCTGCATATAGGCGGATACAAATTCCTGGACCAACGCGACCACATCGCCCTGCCCGCTGATCGGCCGAGGCCTTCGAGATCGGTTCGATCGGCAATCGCTGCAGCTTGGATCGCGGCGAATAGCGGCTGATTCGCGCTGTTCCTGTATCGACGACGTAGCGGATACCAGGAACAGTGAGTGACGACTCCGCCACATTCGTCGCGATAATGATTCGCCGCGTCGACGATGTCTGAAAGACTCGTTGCTGTTCCGCCGCAGACAGTCTGGCATACAGCGGCAACAGATCGGGCC
>DASYEA010000233.1:0-4801 GCA_036499265.1 Schlesneria sp.
GCTTCCAGGGAATCGGTCTCGGACAATTCGTCATCGGTCCAGCGCTGCAGCCGCACTCCCGCATCATCATCCTTTCGAGTCGACGAGCTGAAGAACCGAAAGTGAGCCGGCGTGCCGACAATCAGGCCAATCGCTTCAGAAGGGACATCGACTTCGGTCCCTTCTTCCATGCCGAACGGAACGACGCATAAGGCTCGCAGCGGACGAGGAGCACCCGGGATCGCCAGTCCTGCTGATTCGATACCGACGTAGTATGACCGAGCCGCGCCACCTCGAATGCGGACCCCGCCATTGGTTTTGGCCCAGCCGTAATAGGCGGCGCCACGAGCGACGGCGTAGTCCAGGTCGTGCGTCCCTTCAAGCGTCTGCGGTGCTGAATCGGGGAACCATGTCTTCAGGGTTTCCAGCAAACGATCTCGCAATGGATCGGCCTTGAACACGCCGCCGTTGAACAGGATGTAGGTTGGCTTGGCAGGCTGGCCCTCGGTCTCTCCGTGGTTCTGCAGGAACGTCGCCAGATGCTTGGTGACAGCGGTGTCTGCTTCGTAGGGCAGCCCCAATTCTTGGAACCCCGATGCCCGTTGACGAGCGGGTCGATCCTCCACGCTGCAGGTCGGAAAGAACCCATTAATCAACAAATCCATCGTCGCATCGCGAGGGACATCGACCGTGACCGTACCACCAATCAGCTTGCTGCCGCGACCCAGGATCGAGACCGGATGCTTCTTAGGTCCATCGGGTGCCAGCAATGCTTCTTTGGCCAGACGGCAGGCATGCCACAACGAAACGGATTGCCAAGGATCGAGATTGACTCCCTTCTTCGCAAACAATCCGGCGACATAATGTGCAAGCGCAAGATCCATGTTATCGCCGCCCACCAGCAGGTGATTGCCGACCGCGATTCGTTTCAAAATCAACTCGCCAGCTTCTTCGGCGACACCCACCAGCGTGAGATCCGTGGTTCCTCCACCCACGTCACAAACGAGCATCGTATCGCCAACCTTCAGCACCTTGCGCCAGCGTTCGCCGATGGTAGTCAGCCAGGAATAGACGGCCGCTTGCGGTTCTTCGAGCAGCACCATGCCATCGGGCAGCCCAGCCAATGATGCCGCTTCGCGCGTCAGTTCACGAGCGCTCGCATCGAATGACGCCGGGACAGTAAGCACTACTTGTTGTTCGGCAATCGGGTCATTCGGAAAGGCATCGTGCCACGCGGCAACCAGATGCTCGAGATAGCGACGAGCGGCCGTCACGGGGCTCACTTTGGGCACGTCGTCCCCGGCTCCCCACGGAAGAATCGCCTGATGCCGATCAACGCGGCTATGTCCCAGCCACGACTTCGCCGCCCCCACTGTCCGTTCAGGCAACTCGGCCGACTGACGCCGCGCCATCTCACCCACGGCGAATTCTCGATCCGTCGCCCACGGCAAATCATAAGCGCCCGACGAGGCTTCCAGTTTGTTGGCAAGATACAAGAACGATGGCAACAGATTCCGGTTCTCGACAGTGGCCGGTGCGACCAGTTGAGGAACAGGCAACAACTTGACATCGGGTTTGTCGGCATCGAGCGCGGCGTACGCCAAAGCGCTGTTCGTGGTCCCGAGGTCAATTCCGACGATGTACTTGGCTGGCATAGATTCAGATTCGTTGAAGGCGAAGGCACATTGCAAATTGCGAATTGCAAAATGCAAATTTTAAATTGAAAGAGAAGAAGTTACGGTTGTGGGTCTTGTTGGGGATCACGGATTGTTTGTTTTTGGCGTGCAGTGACAATGGATTTGCCGATGATGTTTGCCAGTTGTTCGCACTCTTCTTGTAATTCGGTCATCCGGGTACTCGGCAGTAATTCAGCTTTGATGATCAACCGTATCCAACTTCGCGACTCGCGCAATTCTTTTAGCGCGATGCGAAGTTTGTGAATGAAATCTTTTCGACTTTCGGCGCTGCAGGCCTCAGCATAATTGGGAGCGGGAGACGTTCCACTGCGAACAAGCTGCCCAGCAATGTGTCGACTCAAACGAGTATCCGGCAACGCATCAACAACTCGTCCAACCCGAGCAGAAAACTCCAGCAAACGCTCTTCTAACGCGTCAGAGTTCATTCCAAAGACCTTCCAACTTCAAACTGCGTTTGTGTCGCGTCTTTCCTCTTCCGTCTTCCCAATTTTCAATTTGCATTTTGCAATTCGCAATTTGCAATGGTTTTCTCATCTCAACCCAGTTCCACCTCCGCAGGAGCAATCGTCTTCGCCGCCGAGTCGCTCCCCGTGAACTGAGGCAACTCGCAACGAGCCGCTTCCCAACCGTGATGCCGCAACGTCCCTCGGAACGGCGCCTCTCCCGCAACCTTGCCGGTCAACCGATACCGAGCTGCATCGAAGCCAGCCGGAACTTCGACAGCGGCCCCTTCATCATCGCCGACAACGGCCCGGATCGAGAACAATCGATCCAGTACCTTCGCGGCATCTTGGTGGATCGCTCGCACGGCCGCTCCGACTTGATCGTCGGTGTAGCCAGACAGATCTTCTTTCAGGAAGTCGACCAGTCGTGCTTCGCGCTGCAAGGTGGCCAGAAGCGTGACAGCTTCGCTTTGAGTCGGCCGTTTCGGTTCTGGACGGGGTCGCTCTTCGGTCTTGGGGACTGGGGCCGGTTGAGCGGGGATTGGCTCGGGCGCGGCCAGTCCCACCAACGCGCGATCGACGCGGGTCGCGACTTCGCCGTTGAACAGCACCTTAAAGAACACTCGAAACGCAAGCAGAATCCGGCCCATGAAGGGTCTCTCCCGATGTCATAATCAGTCGTGCAAACCCCAAGTAGCGCGGGTGAAATCGCAATTGTCAACCAAGTCCACCGAACAGACCGGCAATCACCTATCTGAAGAGTCTGTGAAACATGTTGCATTCGGTAGACGCTGTGCGTTTCCGCGCGTAGAGTCATTCACGTCGACAATCCGCCGCTCGAACGCCGAAGCCTTTTCATCAGGCCTTCGCACCCCGCACGCTGTGTGTGCGGATGCCATTGAATACCAGAACAACCGAAAGTTGATCACGCGATGAAAGTTCAGCAGTTCCTTGACCATCACGGTCTGAAACAGAATCCGTTCAGCCAGGAAGATGCTCAGACCGACCCGCTATTCCAGCAATTCTGTGCCCGCGGCACATTCCATCCCGCCTGGGACAAGATTTACGGCGACCCAGCCACACCATCAACCGCCGTCGTCTTCGGTGAAAAGGGAAGCGGCAAGACCGCTCTGCGGCTGCAGATTGTCGAACACACCGCCGAACACAACAAAGCGAACCCCGACAATCGCGTCTTCATCATCGAATACGATGACTTCAACCCGTTCCTCGACTGTTTCAACGAGAAGATGGCCTGGCCCGGTGGAACGCCGGAACGAACGCTGACCAAATGGCGGCTGTGGGATCACATCGACTGCATCCTATCGATCGCGGTGACACGGCTGATCGACGATGTGCTCGACGAGCGAACTCACGGCGCGCCACAGCCGTTTGAAATCGTCGGCGACAAGCTGCAGAACCTGACACGTTCCCAGAAGCGTGATCTGTTGCTGCTAGCCGCGTTCTATGACCGCAGCACACATGTCAGTCCGCAGCATCGCTGGACCAGCCTGCGTCGCAAGCTCCGTTTCCAGAATTGGAAGACCTGGTGGCAATTGGGGCTGGGAGCAGGGGTGTCGCTGGGACTGTTCGGGTTGCTCGCACAACTCGGCAGTCTGAAGCAGTTTGGACAGTGGTGGACCTGGGTCATCCTGATCGCAGCGTGGGCTCCCTTCTTGTACAAGCACGGCCAATTGGCGTGGTTGAGCTGGAAGATCAAACGTCAGGTCCGAGTACTCGATCGTCAGGTCAATCCACTACGAGAAGTCTTGTCGGGGTTTGAAGCGGGCGATCTGGTCGGTCAACCACTGCCCGCTCGCGAACGCAGCGACGATCGCTACGAATTGCTCGGTAAGCTGCTGGCGATTCTGAAGTCGCTGGGATTCACCTCCGTCACAGTGCTGGTCGATCGCGTCGACGAACCGCATCTGATCAACGGGTCGCCAGATCGCATGAAGGCGTTCCTGTGGCCGATGTTCGATAACAAGTTCCTCAAGCTGGCAGGACTAGGTTTCAAACTGCTGCTGCCTGTGGAAGTCAGCTTCTACCTGGCAAAAGAAGACAAAGAGTTCTACGAGCGATCTCGGTTGGACAAGCAGAACCTGATCCGCTCGCTCGAATGGACCGGCGAATCACTCTACGACCTGGCCAACGACCGCATCCGTGCCAGCAATCCAAAAGATCAGGGCGCAACTTCCAAGCTGAAATCCTGGTTCGACGATTCCATCAGCGAGCCTGAACTGGTCAGCACGTTGGCTCGATTACGAGTCCCCCGTCACCTATTCAAATTCCTGCATCGACTGTTGGTCGAGCACTGTCACCGTTACACCGACGAATCGCCCAAATGGCAGATCAGTCGCGAGACGCTGCAATCGACGCTCGCCGTCTACATGCGTGATTTGGAAGCCTACGATCGCGGCTTGGGAACGGGTTGAGATCCCACACCGTAGCCAATCTCGCTAAGAGATTGGATCTTCAACATCCTACGGGTATGTGACTCGTTAGTTTGGTAGACCATCTAAACGACCGGACAGGGTGACTTGTCCGGTCGTTTCATTTGTTATCATGCCACCATGTACACCTTCTTCCACGGCCGGCGACGTAAGGCGGGGGTCGTCACACTTTTGGTGGCGCTGTTCGCTTCCGGATGCTGGCTAAGAAGCTTTGTGGTCGTTGACGACTTAA
>DASYEA010000234.1:0-7067 GCA_036499265.1 Schlesneria sp.
CGCCGGCAGCGCAGCCTGCCGCCAGTCTCAAGGTAACTTCATGTCGTTGGTGCTTCGCAATCCGCATAGTGTTCTCGCTGCGTTACAGACTCGGCCTGAAGATGTCTTCGAAATTCGGCTCGCCCCCGGCACCCCTTCACCCAAATGGTCCGAAGTCGCCGAACTAGCGCGTCAACACGAGATCCCGATTCGAACAAATCTGGCTGTCGAAAAACGCCCTGCCGGAGCCGCCAAATCAGAACGAGTCGGGGCCGCGGTCGCGTTGGTTCGCGAACGCGCTGACGGCCTGGTCGATGAATTGTTCGCTGGCGATCCAGCCGAGTTGCAGGGACTGTGGTTAGCGCTGGAACAACTGCAGGATCCGCATAATGTCGGCGCGATCTTTCGGACGGCGGCTTTCTTCGGGGTCAACGGGATTGTTCTCACTCGCGACCGATCGGCGCCTCTGTCCGCGACCGTCTACGACGTGGCCTCGGGCGGATTGGAATACGTCCCCTTCGCGATTGCACCCAGCCTCAGTCGCACGATCACGCTGGCTCGCGAAGCGGGTGTGGCAGTCATCGGAACGTCAGAACGAGCGGAACGCAGCATCGACGATGTCCCTGTCGATCGACCACGCCTGTTGATCTTCGGCAACGAAGAACACGGACTGCGGCGGGTGACAACCGAAAGTTGCGACGAACTTGTTTGCTTGCCGCCACTGGGCCCGATTCAATCGCTAAACGTGTCGGTCGCCGCAGGAGTCTGCATGTCCAAGCTCGCCAAATCGACTTGATCACTCAGCTTCGATATACGAGAGATGTGCCACTGGTTCGCCGCTTCGGACAACCAGTGCCGATGCAACTTGACCCGTGACGGTAATCTCTGCGGCCAGCAGCCCCAGGGCCAACTGAACGCCAGTTGCACACCCGAATGCGCGCCCAACGTCAATATTCAAGGATTGATTGAATCGGCGCAGACAGCAATCGCTCGTCCTTCAAACTGATCCCGCTGATTCGGCGATGTCGAGCCGCATTCAACAAATAGTGTAGCGCTATGACCGCGCCCGAGGGGGGCAGTCCACCGGGACGAATGTTTGACAGACAATTGCGATCCGCGTCGGTTCGACCGGGCTTCGGACCGTACACAAAATAAGCCCCCAGGCTATCTGGTGATCCCAACCCAGGCCGCTCGCCCAACAAGATCAGCGAGATCGCGCTCTTCAGCCCGTGCCCTACTTCGTCCTGAATGGCGACGCGGGCGAAGGGAATGATCACCACCGGAGCAATACACCAGCCCTCGCCTTTCAATAGCGGTATCAGTCTCGTCGCAACCTCACCAGCGTGAACAGCCGCGTGCGAGGAAAGTCCGTCTGAAATGATCAGACACAGGTCATGCGTCGGACAATTCAACGACGCCAGTTCTTCGCGCGATTCCGCATCCAATCGACGCCCCAAATCAGGACGGCGCAGGTATTCTTCGCGGCTGCTCGCATCACTGCTTAGTGAGATTGTTTCCAAGCCGTCCGAACTCAATTGCTCGATCAGCCGGTCAGCATCAAACGATGCCAGCACCGCGTCCCGAGCCCGCGCCTGCGACAAACCGAAGTCGAGTAACTCGCGCGTCGGTAGACTTCCACCAGCGCGACCAAGTGCAATTCTGGCTGCGGTCAGCGACTTGAAGTCATGCCAGGGATCAGCGGATGTGCTCATTAGATTCGGTTCTGAGTTTATACTGGCTACTGCAGCAGACGGTGCCCGCGCGACACAGGTTTCAATCGCAATTGCTCATCCATAATCCCGTTTCTCAACAGCCACTCTTCAAACTCGGGAGCCGGTCGCAGGCCCAATGTTTGACGCAAGTAGTGGCTGTCGTGAAACGAAGTGGACTGATAATTCAGCATGATATCATCGGCACCCGGCACACCCATGATGAAGTTACAACCGGCAATTCCCAGCAACGACAGCAAGGTGTCCATGTCGTCCTGATCGGCTTCCGAATGATTTGTGTAGCAAACATCGCAGCCCATGGGGACACCGAGCAACTTGGCACAAAAATGGTCCTCCAGTCCGGCACGAATGATCTGCTTCCCGTCGTACAGGTACTCTGGGCCGATGAATCCGACGACACTGTTGACCAGCAACGGCTTAAAGTGACGAGCCACCGCGTACGCCCGCGCCTCCAGAGTCTGCTGGTCAACACCGCAGTTCGCGCCAGCGGATAGGCACGATCCCTGCCCCGTCTCAAAGTACATCACGTTCTCGCCGACAGAACCCCGACGAAGAGCCAACGCGGCGTCTTGTGCTTCCGCCAGTAATTTCAGATCGATCCCGAAGGACTTGTTTGCTCCCTCCGTTCCCGCGATCGATTGGAACACCAGATCCACCGGTGCCCCTCGTTCCATCGCCCGCAGCGACGTGGTGACATGTGCCAGAACGCACGATTGCGTCGGAATCGCAAATCGCTCGATCAAGTCTCCAATCAGTTGGATCAACCGAATCGTATTGTCGACGTTGTCTGTGGCAGGGTTCACGCCGATCACGGCATCACCGCATGCATAACACAGGCCATCCAGGATCGACGCTGCGATTCCAGCCGGATCATCGATCGGATGGTTCGGCTGGATTCGCACCGCCAGACGCCCCGACAAGCCCAGTGTGTTGCGAAACTTCGAAGTCACCTGACATTTGCTGGCAACCAGAATCAGATCCTGATTTCGCATGATCTTGCTGACGGCCGCCACCATTTCGGGCGTCAGCCCCGATGCCACAGCGGTCAGTCGCGTGGTATCGGTCTCATAGTCGAGCAGCCACTCTCGCAGTTCACCAACAGTCAACGAACGAATTGGCTCAAACGCGGCGGGCGAATGCGTATCGCAGATCAGGCGAGTTACCTCATCCGTGTCATAAGGAATGATTGGCTCATTCAAGAACGTCTTCAATGGAACATCGGCCAGGACAAACCGCGCCGCCATCCGCTCTTCATCAGAAGCCGCCGCGAGTCCCGCCAGTTCGTCACCCGAACGACGATGACTGGCCTTCGCCAGGACTGTCGCGAGGTCTTCGAATACAAACGTGCGTCCGCCAAACGTATGGCTATATCTTGTCATGAACATGCCGCCACATCATCACTGATGACAGATCTAAGGCAATATGGAATTCGACCGCGAATAGAGCAAGCGACAAAATTCCCCCATCAAATCGGAGCGATCTTCTTTTGGGAGGGCGAGGCTCCTGCCGAGCCGCTAAGTCGAGTTGCGATCGATCAACAAATTGGCCGCTCCACAATTGTAGTGGATCGATTTATTAGCAAGTCTTCAATGGTGGATCGCGGTATACTCGGCATGACGAAGCGGCCCGCGTCGATCCGTCGGATCAGCAATGATGCGAGGTTTTGAAGTACGAAGCCCGAACATCGGGCTGCACAAACGCCTACACACTTCCACTCGAACATGGCGACTTGGGAGAGACCGATGTTCAGCACCAAATTGTTGGCCTCTCAGCGCAGCCGAATTTTGGACGCACACCACTGGCTTCGCAGAGCAAATTCGTTCTTTTTCATTTGCTGGCTGTTTGCTGCGGTCGCTCCAGGCAACGCATCACCTGCAGAGATGCCGTTCATCCGCGTGACGGAAGACAAACAAGGCTTCGTCACAACCTCGGGAAAGCGATTTATTCCCTGGGGCGTCAATTACGACCATGACGATCGCGGACGACTGCTGGAGGATTACTGGCAGCAGGAGTGGCCACTGGTCGAACTGCACTTTGCAGAGATCAAGCAACTCAAGGCGAATGTGGTACGCATCCATCTGCAATTCGGCAGATTCATGGAGAGTGCCACCAAGCCGAATCGCGAAGCTCACACGCAGTTGGGCCGGTTGCTGGCACTTGCCGAACGAACAGGACTCTATCTCGACCTCACGGGGTTAGGGTGCTACCACAAACAAGACGTCCCCGCCTGGTACGACGATCTGACCGAACAAGAGCGGTGGGATGCCCAGTCCGTCTTCTGGCAATCGATCGCCGAGACCTGCCAGGCCAGCCCCGCCATCTTCTGCTACGATCTGATGAACGAACCTGTTGTCCCCGGCGGAAAACGCAACCAGCGTGATTGGCTGGGACCAGCCTTCGCCGGCAAACACTTCGTTCAGTGCATCTCGTTGGATCAGCACGATCGGCCGCGCCCCGACATCGCCGCGGCCTGGCTGAAACAACTCACTGCCGCCGTCCGCAAAATTGATGATCGCCATTTGATTACAGTCGGGCTCGTCGATTGGAGTCTCGATCGCCCGGGCCTGACGTCCGGATTCGTTCCCCGCAAAGTGGCGGAACATGTCGATTTTCTGTGCGTCCACCTGTATCCCGAATCGGGCAAGCTGAAAGAAGCAGCCGAGACTTTGGCAGGTTTTCAAGTAGGCAAGCCGGTCATCGTCGAAGAAACGTTCCCCTTGAAATGTTCGACCGAAGAACTCGCCACGTTCATCAAAGAAGGGGGCAGAACTTCGTGCGGTTGGATCAGTTTTTATTGGGGAAAGCCTGTTCACGAATTGCGCAAATCCACCGAGATCCGTGATGCGATCCTGTTGCAATGGCTTGAGAAATTCGAAGAGCTGGCCCCGACAACGACTCCTTGACGCGTCCCTCAGTAGTCGCCGCTGATCACGATCAACCGATTGCCATCGGGGGTCCAACAGGCATCCGTATTGTTGCGACCGACGTCTTGCCCTTTTACCAATGTCGGGGCGGCATCCTTGTTCGGATCGAATTCATAAAGCTGCGTGAATCCACGCTCGGCGCAAAACATGGCATAGATCACCCGATTTTCGGTGGGATGCCAGGCAAAGTCTGCATTCACCGCAACTTTGCCTTCGTAATGAACTTTCAGATCGGGCTTGTTCCCGTCCGTATTTACGGTGGCGACAAGCTGCGTCCCGTCTGCTTTCACTGCTTTAAAGCAGATGCGTTTGCCATCGGGTGACCACGCCACGTTCCAGAAAATCTGCTGGTACCCAAATTCGGCTCCATTCAGAATGATGTCCGTCATCTCGCTGCCGAAGTCATAGACCTTGAGCGCTGTCCCCTCGGTAAACGCGAACTTCGTTCCATCTGGCGAAAACTGGGCTCCCCAACCAGTGCCGATATGTTGGTTGTCCTCACCGGAGACATCGATTAACCAAGATCCAAACAGGGGCGATGATCGTGAACAGGCGAGCTTTTTCCCGTCTTGTGACCAACTCGGCATCATTCCGGAGATGACCTCTTCGGGCTCGCCACCGTCCAGTGTCATGACATAAATAGCAGATGCCCCTTGCTGCTGGTTCGCCCACGAATCAAACGCTAAGAATTTTCCATCGGGAGAGACCGTAGGTGACCCACACGCCGAATGTCCTTCATACTTGAAGAGTGACTTCCACCCGGTTCCGTCTGCGTTCATGACGAAAAACTCGTCGTGAACCTTGCGCTTATAGGAAAATTCTTCCGGATCCAGACTGCCACTCTCATTTTGATCCAGCCGCAGAAAATAGGTCGCTCGCAACAGCGGAAACAGCATTGGGTCAAATCGAAATTCGCCGAACGACAAGACCCCGTCGCCATTGGAATCACTCAGCGGTGACTGCCATTGCAGGACCAGATTGGCAGGCATCGTCAGTCGATATTCGGCCAGGGAAAGCTTGCCATCCAGGTTCAAGTCAAAGGCGGGGAAGACGTTAATGAGGATCGGTTGCTTCCAGTCCGGAGGCCCTGCCAGTAGCTCTTTGGGATCGAGGAACGCATCCAGATTGGTATCTTTCTGCCGGAATTCCATGACCGGATCGTTCACACCACGCCAGGGAACCAGGCACCATTCATCGAAGGACAGCTTGCCACTTTTGTCGACATCGACCTTCTCAAATTCGTCGGCCACAGTCTTGGGATCACCGTACGAGCGGTCGATAAATTCAGTCTTGTCCAGCACGTCGTTCTTATCCTGGTCAACAAACAGATAAAGCATGTAATTGACGACACGTCCGGTAGGCAAACGAAGCAGCTTGCCGTCGTGCCGCCGGATGCCAAACTGGATCTCCAAAAATCGCCGCGCTTCATCGCGGGAAACTTTTCCATTGCCGTCGGGATCAAGTTCACGGTCGGCCGGTTGGACGCCATACTTCTGAAATCGCTGCGTCAGCGCCGTGGCCAGCGCGTGCGCGTCGACTTCCACTTTGGGGTTCTCATGCCAGTTCGCCAGCGACTTATCCAGCGCCGTCATGACTTGGCCGACAAGAGTCTGCATCGGATCTGGCAAAGGACCGCGGACTTCTGCAGCGGTCGCAGGAGGGACGGCCCAGAATTCCTCAACACTCAAAGCCTTATCAGAGTTCAGATCGAATAACAGAAAATCGCGCCTGGCGATCTCAACAGGCCCGCGATCAAGCACGAATTCGTCCTGCGATAAGCGTCCGTCGCGATTCCCATCTGCCTTGTTGAACTCTTTCGTCACCGATTCGGGAACCGCTGGTTCCGCTGCCGTGGCAGTCCACACCGAGAAGGTCAGAACCACGAGCATGCTCAGAGATGTCAATCTGGGAGACACAGCTTCCCCTTATTATTGTGCCACGGACACCCGTTCGCCGCGAGACGAAGCGTCTCGACTTCGACAGTACCGCAAACACAGCCGCCAGAACAGGTCTTCCCTTCGAGTTGCCGCTCAACCAACCGAGCCCGTTCACCAGCGCACCACGACTCACGAGTACGCCCAAGTAATTTCCTGATCCAGACATCTCTCTCGCGGGCCATCTGCGTCGTCCGTAGTTGACCATTATTCATCGCAGTGCGGGCCTTTGCATCTGCCATTTCTAACTCACAATCAATAGGAGAGAAATCTGCGAGAAAATGCACCCAGTGCCCGATTTTACAGCTTGGCGCGCGCACAGGATTATGGCACAAGAGGGCCACAAATCAGATGCCCGTCAGCCCCCATCGCTTGAGGCCGGGTGCAGTCGTAATTTGGTAGTCGGTTGCACTGTGTAGCATAAATTTCAGGGTGCCACGGTTTTGGAGTCCTCGACAAGGCCGTGTCTTTTGAGTCATTGGAAAATGGATTGTCAGAAA